>CAZYEE010000021.1:0-23558 GCA_964646355.1 uncultured archaeon
TATTAAAACAAATATCCAATCAAGAGTTAATAATAAAAAGTCAGGAAAATGTTAAAATACATTTCTCCTGTTATAATGGCAATACAAATAAATGTATTTTATGGATATCTAATGCTGAATAAGAATATTAGTAATTTGAGCTCAAGCATTGTATTTTCTCTTTAAGAGCTAGAAGTAGATTTATAAAGCGTTAACTCTTAATTTATGTCAAACTTGGAAACTAAATTTGATAATATCTCTTCTATTAAGCAATATTGATTATCAAAATAAATTGGAAATTGAGATACGATGTTTGATATTATTATAGCGGGTGCTGGGCCAAGTGGAAGTGTTTGTGCTAGGAGAGCGGCAGAATTAGGGTTAAAAGTATTGTTAATTGATTCGAAGCCGAAGGAGAAAATAGGAGAGAAAATATGTGGGGATGCTGTAGATAAGCAAGAATTTGAGCATCTAGGAATTCCAGAACCTAAGAATGAAGAGGTTGAAAATGATATAATTGGTTCAAGGCTTTATGCTCCTAATCCAAAAATATTTTTAAGTTTAACTACAGAATCTAATTATGGATTTATATTAAATAGACCCAAATTTGGGCAAAGAATATTAAATGAGGCACTCGATGCTGGTTGTGAATTTAGAGATCATTTATTGGTTATTGGGCCCCATATCAAAGATGGTCGTGTTAGTGGATTAGTTGTCAAAAATAAAAGTGGGCAGAACGAGATTATAGAGGGTAAAATTACAGTAGATGCTACGGGAGTTGCTTCAAAAATTAGAAAAAAGATAGAGAGCCCCTATATAGAGAAAAATATTAGTGATGAAGATCAAATAGTCTGTTATAGAGAAATTATTGAAGTAGAAGAGTATAAATATAGAGAGGATTTTATTCATATATTTTTATCAAGGACCATGGCTCCAGGAGGCTATTGGTGGTATTTTCCCAAAAGAAATAATATTATAAATTTGGGTGTAGGAGTTTTTAAAAAGCCGGAGTTTAATGCAAAATATTATTATAATCAATTTATTAAGAAATTAGTGGGAAATGTAAAAAGAACGATTCATGCTGGAGGGGGAGTAGTTCCTGTGCGTCGGCCGATCTGGTCGCTTGTAGAGGATGGAGTAATGTTAATAGGGGATGCTGCTAGTGTAGTCAATCCATTACATGGTGGTGGGATTGCTCCGGGTATGAGGACAGGTTATTATGCAGCAGAGATGGCCGCCCAAGCTCTAGAACATGATAATATTAATAAAGATGGATTATGGGACTATAATATTCGGTATATGACCGAGCAAGGAGCAGAATTTGCGGGTTTGGATATATTTAGAATTGCATTACAGAGGTTTTCCGAAAAAGAATTGAATTTTGGATTAAAACAAAGATTATTTACCGAAAAAGATATCATGGATTTTGCTGAAGGAAAAGAGCTAGATATTGGACTCAATATTGAAACAATTAGAAAGTTAATTCGAGGTATTTGGATGCCCGAATTATTATTGAACTTATATTTTCTTAATAATCAAGTAAAAAAAATTAAAAACCTCTATAAATCCTATCCAAGAACCCCTGATCTCAAGGAATTTGAGCTCTGGAAATCTAAAGTGTTGAAAATCTATGATGATGTTAAAAGATTGATCAGATTTAATGAATGAGAATGAGATTAAGATTGAGATTGAGAATGAGATTAAGATCGAGATTGAGAATGAGATTAAGATCGAGATTGAGATTGAGATTAAGACCGAGAAGGAAAAAAAGAATGAAAACGCGCGAGTATATAAAATTAAACTTGTATTGTTCTTAGCTTTCCTCTAAAGTAGTATCCAAAAGCAATCTAATCTATACACCAATTATTTTTTGCCAACTTTTTAAATTTTCCCAATAATGAATTTATAATTGTTTTAATTTGGATTTCTTGACCTAATATTGATGCTAAATATCCCTTGTATATTCCAAAAAATCGAAAAATTGACTTTTTAATCTTTTTCCAAGTTGATACTACATAAATACTAAATTCATTAGTGGAAATAATTTTTTCAGAGTCATGAATAGTTGTTCTAATATTATATTGCCCTAATTTTGCATGTTTATCGAATTTATACTCAATTTTCTTTATGAAGATTTTAGAACTGGCCGGGATATTGAGTTTGAACTTATATAATTTTAATAATTTTTCTTTATTCAGTATCTCCACTTTTAAAAAAGCGTCTTTTATTTCGCGGTTAAAATCATTTATTATCCACAAATTAAGCTTCATCATCGAATTGCGGGTAAAATTTTCATTCCAAAATAATGCTTTAAGAGGAGCAATAAAGAGCTCTCTCAAATTTAAAACAATGGCATGAATATTTGGGAGATCTGGAACTGGAGGTGTAGGTAATTCTATAGAACATAATAAGGGTTGGAATGCCTTCTGTACCGAATAATATGCGAGTTTAGGATTTCTATAATAATCAACGATAGACCAAGTTATAGAAGGCCAAGCATCATTGAATGTAAATAATATACATCCATGGATCTTACCTTTTCCTCTTCTAAAAGCTTCTATTCCAAATTTCAATAGTTTAGCTTGATATTCTTGACTGTATTTTATAAAATCTTGAAAATTTATTCCACCATTATGATTTTTTAAAATTTCTGCAATGTATAATGTAATAAATCGCTGGAAATCATGATAATCCCAAATTTTATTATAGGGCCATTTGGCTTCTGGAGGAATTACCTCCCAGAATTTACTATTTAAACTGGGTAATGACTGGGCACCAAATTCATTCGGGTTTTTTCCGCCAGGTAAAGTTAGAAAATTATAATATGTGGAATAATACCATCCTACAAAGGGATGATCAGAGTGTTTTGCGCTTAAAAATATTTTCCGGTTAGATTTATCAAAATATTTTATCACATTTTGTAAAGATTTGTCTAAGACCTTTTGATCAAGCCCAAGTGGTTCACAATGGCAGCAAAAAATGGCGATTGAAGGATGATTATAATATTGTATAACAAGTTCTTTCATTTGAATGCAAGCTTCTTTAGTTCGTTTAATGTCGTAGTCCCAGAGCATTGGAAAATCCTGCCAGATTAATATTCCATGTTCATCGCAAATATCATAAAAAATTTGAGGCTCAACATGATAACCCACCCTCAATATATTCATATTTGCTTGTTTGATCAGATTTATATCTTTTTCAAACTTATTAGAATCCATTTCAGAAAGCCAACATGATGAAAAATAGTTACTACCTCTCAAAAAGATTGGAACATTATTTAAATACCACGAATCCTTTTTCTCAACTAGATTTCTAATTCCAAACTTTGATTCGGTGCTGTTTATGAGCTTATTTTTATGAAATAATTCTAGTTTTAATGTATATAAATTAGGATTTCCCAAATCCCAAGTCCACCAAAATTTGGGATCCTGTAATTGAATTTTAAAATTGAATAAACATCTCTTTGGAGAAACTAAAGTGCTCCATTCAAATACCTCTGTTTCGCCTGAAAAATTGAATGGGCTGATGGTACATCTTATTAAAATATTTAAATCATTATTTTCAAAATTAAACAGCTCGAAATCCAATTGAATATACGAGAATTTATCTTGAAAAATTGGTGATATTAATAAATTCTCTATTTTTACCTTTTGAAAAATTTTTATAATGACTGGTTGCCAAATTCCTCCTGAGCCTTTATCCTGCCCTTTTATTGAAACTGTTCCAGGTCTTAGATCCCAATGAACCAGGCCTCCTTTAAATAATTTTTTCTTGAATGGGAATCCTGGATCATAAGGAGCGCAACATCGAACGGCAAGTAAATTCTTTGTTTTTTTAATATATCGAGATATTTCAAACTCAAAGCTACCAAAATAACCTTCATGCTCACCCAAATAATTATCATTCAACCAAATTTTAGCATGATAATCTACAGCTATAAATTTTAAAAGCACTTTATCGGTATTTGAATAATCTAAATCGAATTCATATCTATACCAAACCACTCCATTATAATCTAAACCATTTAGATACCAATTAGAAGGTATCTTCATTTTATGCCAATTAGAATCATCCAAACTAGTTTTCCAATATTGGTCCTTAATTCCAATATTGGTTTCATCTATCTTATATTTCCAATCCCCGTTTAAGCTCAAATATTTTATCATAAATTATTAAGAAATTGAATCAATATTTAAAAATTGTTTTCTAAAAATTCGGAAGTAATTTTCATTTAATATAGAAAATTTATGATATTAATAGAATTTGGCTGAATTTAGATATATAAGCATCACAATAAATTTAGATTAGCATAGATAATATTCTATTTTATAAAAATTTAATATTATAAATTTGTATTAATCAATTATTTAACAATTTAAAACTTAATCAATTATAAAAACAATAAGTATTCATAATCTTAATATCTCAGAAATAGTCTTTATAAAATGCTGTGAAACTGATAAAAAAATTTGTGTAGATGTTAAAAAATAATGGTAAATACCATTTCAACACCTTTATTCAATAGAATCAGCAACTAATTCATGAATATCTTTTAATTCAATGTTCTCCTTATCTTTAATAGCAGTAGCAAAATTATCAAAACAGGCTGGACATGAGGTAATAATTACTTCAACTCCCGCATTTTTGAATTCATCAATTTTATTACTTGCTATCTCGGTTGCGAGTGGATCATAGGTAGCTTTACAGAGCCCACCACCGCCACAGCATGTAGCTTTCATTTTATTCTCATTTAATTCAATAAATTCTATTTCAGGAATTGCGTTAATAATCTCTCTTGGTGCATCAAATATTCCAGAAATTCTACCCAGTTCACAAGGATCCTGATAACCGACCTTTTTATTGAAATTTTTTTTAATTTTAATTTTTCCTTCTTTTATCAAGTCTGCAATAAATTCGGTAGAATGAACTATTTCAAATGGTAATTTCTTAACTTTTAGAATCTGTGGATATGCTACTGTCCATGCTCTATAACATCCTGGGCATGTCATGATCACTTTCTTTATTCCTAAAGATTCCATAGCTTCTACATTATGTTTTACCATTTCAATGATTGGGTCTGTACGATCTCCTACAAGAAATGCAGGATTTCCACAACACCATTCATTCCCACCTAAAATTGTAAAGTCTATACCTGCTTTATCCAGTATTTTTACCATAGATTCTGGCATCATGAATAAAGAGCCTTTAAAAGATTCTTGACACCCGATATAAAAAGCGATCTCAGCATTTTTATTTATTTTATCTTTTATTATATCCTCCACTTCATCTGCCCAATTTAATCTATCATCATTATCCATATTGAAAATATTCTTGGATTGTTTTACTGTTTCTACTAATAGATTAACAGATTTTGGGGCTAGTTCTTTTTCTATAATATATCTTCTAATAATCTTCACGACAGTGGGTACATCTACTCCACTTGGACATGTATTATGGCACATATCGCATAGTGTGCAAGAAAAATATGCTTCAATTACTCTAGGACTTATTTCTATTCTATCTTGTGCTAATAAGCCACCGATTATAGTTCTGGATCTCGGACTAAGGCTATCTAACCTCTTTACTTTAAATATTGTGCAATCAGCCCTACATGTGCCACAAGCAGTGCAGAGATTATAATATGCATAAACATCTTCCATAATTAATCACCTAATCACCTAATCCTTTTAAATCGGCAAATTCAGGAATTTCATCCACGCCCATCTTTCCTGGGTTTAGGATATGATTTGGATCAAATAAATCCTTAATTTTTCTCATAATTTTCATTGTTTCTTCACCATATTCACGTACTAACTGAGTTTGTTTCCAAAGACCTACACCATGTTCGGCTGTAATTGTGCCTCCAAATTCATTATAAATTTTATCCATCAATTTTTCTTGAAATTCTTTTGCTTTTTTCAAATTTTCTTCGTTAATAGTCATAGCTGCAATGAGATGTACATTTCCATCCATAAAATGACCGAATGTAATTGGCAAAAAACCGTATTCTTTGCTATATTGTTTAGCTACTTTTATAAAATCGATAACTTTATTTGGCGGAACTGCCAGATCAAGGACCAGTGGAATATACATCCGAGGATCTGCTGGGGGGCTCATTGCTCGTGCTAGTGATGGGCCTGCATTATGTCTACCCTCCCATAACATTGCCTGATCCAAGGGCTCTTCAAATACTGTAATTACAGGAAGGTCCTCATATAACTCTTCATTTGTAGCAATTTGCTTAATCAGTTCTACTTGTTTATCTAAGTCTCTACCAACCAGCTTTATCAATATTGTTCCATCTCTCTTTTTAAGCTTTAATTTCTTGAAGCCCCGCTTGGCAAGCCATTTAAAGTTGGCGTTTATTCCTTCAAGCGTCATTGAGTCTGCATATTCAAATAATTCAAGCTCTAAAATGTCGTCATGTTTTTTTATTTCTTGAACACATTTCCAGCAATCATCTAATGTTTTAAAAGAAATAACTAATGATTTTTCATTCTTAGGTATTTTTCCAATTTTTAATGTAATTTCTGTAAATATTCCGAGCGTTCCTTCCGACCCAACAAATAGTCTCACAAGATCATATCCTGCAACTGATTTAACAACACCATTTCTATGACCAACATTTATTACAGTACCATCCGCCAATACTACCTCTAAATGATTAACATAATCTCCTGTAGTCCCGTATTTATGACTCGTCGCTCCAGATGCATTATTAGCTACCATTCCACAAATTAAACAATAAAATGAGGACCCAGGCTCTGCTTGAAAGAAATAGCCATATTTCAACAATTCTTTTTGTATTTCTGAAAATTGAACTCCTGGCTCTACAACAATATATTCTTCTTCAATGTTGATTTCTTTAATTTTATTCATATGTCTACCAAAATCCATTATTATAGTATTTTCCTTGATAGGTACAACTTGACCCGCAGTTGAAGTAGCAGCCCCTCTTGGAATTATTGGGATTTTATGTTCATTACAAAACCTTACTATCTGGATTACATCTTCCTTATTTCGAGGAGTCACTAGAAAAGAAGCCCTAAACTCAAGATTTTTAAAATATGCTTCTAATCCTTTTGATACATAACCATGTGATATAAGGTCTGCTGGATCTGTTGAAATATTATCTTGACCAACAATTTCTATTAATCGATCCTTAATCTGATCTTTGGTTAGACCCATATTCCTTCACAATTTTTATTTTTTTAATCTGATAAATTAAAAATTAGAGTAAAATGATATTCTTTGATATGTGTTAATTTTTTCTTAATATATGTGAATTTTTCTATTTATTAGGTTTTTTGTTTCAATTTCTTAAATTTATTACTTGTTTAATTTTTAAATTAGAATATTTAAACCAATTTAGCTATAAATTTAATTACTAATCAAGGAATTTTTTATCTTTTTAATAGAGAATAATATGAAATACCTTTATTTATTTAAAGAGTCAAATTATCGGTAAAACATAAATAGAATAAAATACTTAATGTGAATTTAAATTACAAATCAATGAATTAAAAAATTAGACAAATTTTTCAATAGTTCTAATGATCTCAAAGAGTTATCGACAATATTATTAAAATTTAAAATTCATAATATAATGGATGGAATTTTATGAATGTCAGTAGGAAAGAGTTGCTCAGATCTAAAGTGAATGTAGATTTATTGAAACTGAATTTCCCAGCCTTAATTACAATTCTATTAAATGATTACGAAGTTGATGCTATTAAACAGTTGCTAAAAGATATAGGGGGAGACATGGCAGAAAGCTGGCTTACCTTTTATACTCCAAAAAGTGCTAATGTTAAAAGAATACTGAAAATGAATACATTACGAACTTTTGGTAATCTGAAAATGAAAGTCAAAATGAGAGAGTTCGATTTTTCGTTAATTTTTTATCAATGTCCATTATGTCGCAAGGATATCGAAATTTTAAGTGAGATTCCATACTGCTTATCAATTGCTGGATATTATGAGCGATATTTTAATATTCTAGCATCAAAAAATCCAAAATTCAAATTTAAAAAAATTGTAGGCGATACTATAAAAAGCATCTCAAGTGGCGATAAATATTGTGAACATCTCTTTAAATATGTTGAGATATAATAAGGCGGAGGGAAGAATGAGCGAAATAAAAAAAGAAAAATTAGGTTTTATTGAAAAACTTCTAGGATCAATCGGTAAAATATATATGTGGTTTAAAGCCAAAAAATGTAACAAATTATTGGCTCATTTAGGACATCTTTATTCCGTCTATGAACTAGCTAAATTGACAGGTAGTTATGAAAAGGCTCTTGAAATTATGAAATTAGCAGGTATTGAAGCTGGAAACGATATTGTTCTTGAATCCATTGATTTAGCAAAACCAGTTTTATCAAAATCTATTGAAGATATCAAGGTCATTCTAAATTCTAGCTGGTATGCTTTTCTGGGAAAAGAAAAAATTGATTATTTTGAATATGTTCCCCCTGATGAGAATGGCGTTGAAAAAATTATCTGGCGATGCAATAAATGTATGTTATGTAGCGGAATTGATGAGGATATTTTTATTAAAGATGATCTGGAAAAAATAGAAAGTTCACTGGCTAGTTTACTCTTAGGAATTTTTGAATCATTTTTTGGCATAATCATGGAATATGCTGGAAGATCTTTTGATATTAAAGTCTATGAAACTAAATGTATGGCAAAAGGAGACCCATATCAAGAAATAACTGCCGTCTTTACTCCTAAAAAAAGCGAAAATGAATAATATAAATTAAATCTTATTTTTTTATTCATTTTTATCATTCTTTTTTACAGGACACGTTTGACAGTTGGGCCTTGTTCCCGTTTTTAAGAATTCCAGGAAATTTTCAAGCCATATAGGTTTATAGGGAGCTGATTTTATAAATTCTAAAAATTTTACTAATTTATCCATGGATGTATCCGATATATGATGTTCAATTTTACAAGCATCTAATTCAGCAGTATTTTTATCTACACCAATCATTTTAAGGAAGTCAGCAATAGTTTCGTGTTTTTTAATAAGTTGTTTTGCAAGTTCCATTCCTTTTTCAGATAATCTTGCACCTTTATACGGTTCATATTCTATCAATCCATTTTTTTCTAATTTTGCTAGCATTTCAGAAACTGAAGGTGCTTTAATATTTAGTAAATCTGCAATATCACCAGTATGTGCAAATCCATGTTGCTCTTGGAGAAGATAGATAATTTCTAGATATTGTTCTTTGGTTATTTTTCTCAATTAAACACCATTTTCTTATAATACATTAAATTTATATAAATACATGTCAAATAATATCAATATATTTCATAATATTGGTATTTTTTAACATATTTTTAATTTAATAAACTTCTAAATCAATTAAATCATAATTCTGGGCTTGAAATAGCTCCACTATATCTATTAATTGTTTATAAATTAATCATTTATAAATTAAAATTACTCCACTTCATAAATATTTTTTTAATTAATTAATAATAAACTCCCATTCTAATATCAAAAATTATTAAAATTTAATGTTGGATAACAATCTCATTTATTTTTTAGAATTTTAATTTTTAATTTTGCTAATGTTTCTTTAAATCCCTCAATTATCACTTGGTTCTCTTTTATTTTAAAATTCTTGACTTCATTTTCATTTATTATAATTGAAATCTCTTTTCCAAAATCTTCAGGTAATTTGATTATTAGATTTAAAGTATCACCCTTTAAAAAATTAATATCTATAGAAATTTTATCTTCTTGATATTCTAATGTGATTAATTTAGTCTTTATCGAAAAATATGTGTTAAATTTTGGATCAATAATTATATAATCATAATATGCCTCAATTCCAATCAATTTTAATAACGAATTAAGAAAATTTGCATGTATATTCATGTTCATTATTGGGAAATCTAATTGTGGAGTGATTGGATGATTGAAGGTCTCGCCTGGATATTTTGTATAATCAGCATTATATGAATCAGGGCCGCTCCAGATACCATACCAGATCTTTGGGAACTGTTTTGCTTTATTTGCCATTGAATTCTTAATTAATGAATTAATTGCCTTATTTCTATCGTAAATCGAATATGCCCATGTTAATAAAAAATTCATAGCAAACCAAATACCACCATTTTCGGCAATTCCTCCAGGTAAAATATTAAAAATAGTCTTATTTGGTGGAAAACAGACATATTGTCCAATTTTGGAATTTTTATCAAGAATTTGATAAATATTATTAATTAATACCTCTCTCTGTTCTGCCGATAAGATTCCTGAAAGTAATAACCAAGGATGATGCTCTAAGAATATATTTTTATCCCCGATTGGAGTTCCAGTTCCATCATAACCTCTATAAAACCATTTGCCATTCCATGTTTTTAAGCATGCTTCTTTTAAAGAATCATATATCTTTAATAATTTGTTTTTCAAGTCTTTATCTTTATTCTCTAACATCGGGATTAGTTTTGGAATTAAATATAGAAAAAATGCAGAATTAAAATTCGATTCTCCATATTTCAAGAATTTTTTTCTATTTTTTACAAATAGAGAAATTCCATCAGACCAATCTCCCGAACCAACACGTATTAAACCATGTTCACCAAATCCAATGTTTTGAATAAGATGTTTAATTATAAGTTTTAATCGTTCATAAACAGTAGAACTTTTTCCAGAATTTTTTGGGTAAAAATTTATTTTCTCTTCTAAAAATTCAAAATCTCTCGTAAAATATATATAATCTAATAATCCCCACAATAAAAAAATACCTAAATCTGATGATGACTCATGCACAATTGCTCCTTCTAATTGGCCAAACCCTTTAATTGCATATGGAAGTTCCCCATTTGGTCTCATCGTACGCATAATATAAATTAAAAAATTTCTAGCCATTTTTGGCTCTATAAATATCATAGAGTAATTAAATAAAATGAAATCCCTAATAGCACCATTTGCTCCATGTAAAAATGTATATGCATTTCCTTGTGTAATATAATTCGCATTAAAATATTCATCAAATAATAACGCAGATTTTAAGTAATATGCATGCCATTTTGTTTCTTTCTCGATCCATTTCAATTTTAGATCCCTTATTTTAAAAGCTATCAAGCAATCCTTCCAAAAACTTATCTGTTGATCAATATCTAATGAGTGTATTACATTGTTTACTTCATCCTCAATCTTATAGTTCCCACCCCTTGTTAAATATCCGAAAATAAATTTAAATTCTTTTGATTCTCCAGGATTCAAGTTTATCTGTTTTTCAAGGAATAAGCATGGATTATCTTTACAGTTCTCTTTAAAATGTCTAAAAATAATAAATTTATTTTTTCTTTTTTTTATTTTTAATGAATTATAATATTTATAATTATATTCATAATTTACTGCATTACTATTTTCTAAATTCTCTCTGTTTTTATTTTTGTCATATTTATTATCAACTGCCATTAGAAATAATTTTCCCGGAAAAAAATTTCTATCAGATGGCATTTCTCTAGATATTTTTAAATTGTGTTTATATCTCGGAATTAATTGTAGAATGTTTTTTTCTTTATTATATTTAGCTTTATATCTAAATTTAGAAGCAAATCGTTCTCTTACTTGTTCTCCTCCTTGACCTATAGATATAATCAATGTTTTTAGTATCCTTCCAATTAACGAAATAATTTTATTTCCGAAATCTTTTCGTTCTTTAGTAACATATAAATTTGACATCAAATTTCCTATTAGGCACTTTATTCTTGTTGAATAGTAGTATCCTAATGAAAATTTTCTATCAATATTATCTAAATTTGTAATTTTTATTCTAGAAATAATAAATGGTCTACTTCCAAACATTGGGCAAATTATATGGTCGATTTTCAGTTTTTGTTTTATAAGAACTTTTTTATAATATCCAATTCCAAAAATTCTTCGATAATTTTCTGATGACTCAAAATTTTTAGTAAAAATATCTGTCCAAATTTTGTTTCCTTCTTTTATAAAAGCAATAGCTCCACCTAAACAGTTTCTTTTAGTATTAACATATGAAACCCATTCAAATCCTCTATCACCCGAAAATATCTGCACTACTCCGCTATTATGAGCTGTAAGTGTTAAACGATCATTCCCTAATTGATGAAAATGATCTGTAGATTTTTTTCCTGAAGTTCTAGTCTTCGCAATAGGATCACTATGATGGATACAAGTATACTCATAAGCTGGGTGCCCATATTCATCAATTATCCATTTACCAAAATATCCTGAACTCGAATCTTTAGTAAAATCCATATATATTCCTATTTCTATGGAGTTTTATTTTTATCCTTATTTTTATAAAAATTTTATCATGAATTTAAATTTTTATAATTAATACAATTAATTTTTCTATTCTAAAAATAGAATTTCTGTTCTTTTTTATTTTTATTTTAATTGTGTTTTTTTTCTAATTTATGTGTTATAAAAAATTTAATATTATAAATATTGTAAAAACCGTCATTAACAGGATGCCCTCTTTCCAATATAATGTCCTTTTTCTTACTAGTAAATTAAAAATCAGCATAGTAATAACTAGAATTAACCAGTTTAATAATAGAATGATATTAGATTCAATTTGGTATATAATTATTACACTTATTCCATATGTTAATGTTAAATTCCAGATTATTTTGCCTATCATACCACCGACGCCTATTTCAAGTCCAACTCTCCCTCTCTTTATTCCTTTAATAATCAAAGTCAATTCCTCTACATTTGTCATGAAAGCTATAATTATGAATCCAAAAATAGATTCTCCAATCCCTGTCAAAATTATTAATTGATTTGTTGAATATATCAATAATTCTCCCCCTAAAATAATTATGAGAAAACTAATAATTACATAAAACACCATTCTTTTTACCGATTTATTCTGTTCATTTTCTTCATCTTCTTTTTCCATCTCGGCGCCAAAGAATTCTTGATCAAAATCAATGCTATTACCCTTAATTCGACTTTTTCTATAATTATAAAATAAATTTATAAGATAAACGCTAATCGTGATAATTCCAGAATAAAAAATTGGAATATCAAAAACAAAACCTACCAAAATTCCTCCAAGAGCTATGTATATTAAATAAAAATAAAATTGTTTGATTGATTTTAACTTGATCTTATAAAAAAACACAGGTAATGCAAAACATAAGGTTATTGCTATTATTGAATTTCCAATTACATTTCCAATTGCTACATATGGTAGACCATTTATTGAACTAATGATTGATGCTATCGATTCTTCTGGATCAATTCCTAAAATAATTGAACCCAAAATAAATGGTGATATCTTATATTTTAAACTTAATTCTTTTAAATTATCTAAAAAAACATCGGCACTAAAATAAATTAATAGATATCCAGCAATAAAACCAATAATCCATAAAATTGTCCAAATTATTATATTTGACATTTTCTGTTTTTTCTCACTTAAAATATAAATAAGTATAGGCAAACATTATTTATTCTTGTATTTTACATATTGAATTTTGATATATTAGTGGTATTCTATTTTAGGTATATTTAATAAAAGATCTTAATTAGAAATGAGCTTCGATAGAAATTTATTAAGCATTTTGATTCTTTTAACGGATGATTGTTTGAATTCTGATTTAGATTTACAATAAATTACTAATAAAACCTAAACCTGAAAAACCTAAACCTGATAAACTAACACCCACTGAAAATTTACTACCTGATACATCAACCGAACCTCAGCCATCTAAAGACGCAAAATTACATAAATTTCAACTCTCTGATATAAAGGGGCTTGGACTTGCTAAGATCAAATTATTAAATGCTAACGAAATTCATACTATTGAAGATCTATTAAATTGTAATCCCGAAGAACTTGCAAAAAAAATAAGTGGCATTGGGGTTAAAAGCTTCGAAAAATGGATTCAAAATGCAAAAGAACTAATTTCCAATTAAAATTAATATTTTTCTAATTTCATTTTTTTAATTTAAATTGAATATTTTTTATTTATAATTCAAACCTTTTATTTTTAATTTAATTTAAAAAATTTAAATGAAAAAGCCTCATAAATTTAAATTTAATTTACCAGATTTGTTTATTATTATGTTTAATTCATAAAAATAAGTTAAAACTTAATTTCGTCTATGTTTTTCTATTAATATTTTAAAAGTATTTAGGTTGAATTTTTACTGTACTTTATTATAATTAAGAAAGTTTTAAATTTAGAAACAAATTTCTCAAATAAATTTTCCAAATAAATTTCTAAATAAATTTTCAAATAAATTTTCAAATAAATTTCTGAATAAATTTTTACCATAATTTATAAATTATAATTTAATATACCAAAAATGACTCTAAATTTTAAATAAATTCTTTATATAATAATGAATATTTAATTTAACAAAAAAAATTCTTAAAATTAATTGGCGATTATATGCGAACTACAACGGTATTAAAAACAATAGTATCTGTTATAACTGCCCTCTTTTTAGTTCTACAATTATTATTAATTGGAAGTGCAGCATTTATTAAACCTGAATATGAAGAGAATTGGACTCCATTTGGAGGACCACCCCCTATAGGTTTCAGCACCAATTTTAATATTTCAAATCAAGGAATCTTCCCAGTTCAAAATTTAATGATTACTTTGACTATATACAATTCAAGCGGAACTATTCTGGAAGGAGTAGCAGGTCCAGAAACTATCCCGGCATTTACAAAGAGTGTTATCACAATTTATTTATTCCCTGTCTTAATTGGGAATATCACTGATGGTGTTTATGTAATCAATGCTAAAATTACAGGTAGTTTCGTATTGTCTTTAATTTCCTTTACAGTTACTCTAAATTATTCAACAACATTTGATTTTCCACCCTAGGTGTAAGAAATTATGAGTAGTAATGAAACACATCCCAAAAAGGCGGTCTTATACCTATTATTAGGTATAACTTTCGAGGTAATTTTTCCAGTGCTAGTATTAGTATATATGGATGAAATTATTGCATATCTGGCATCTTTTCTTGGATTCCCACCTTTCTCAATAACTATTAATGACCTAATTGTCGCTTATACTGTAATTTTTGGAGTGATCTTTTCGTTTATCTCATTCTTTAGAGGATTCTATACTAAACATTCTCGAAAATATGCTATATATGATTGTATAGGTGCCCTTTTTGCACTTGTTGCATACATTGTGATAATTGGCTTTTTTTCAGGGGCTTATTTTGGTCATTTTATATTTAGCGTTAGCGTAATTACGATTGACATCAATATTTATACGATCTACGCAATTACAATTGTCCTCTATATCATATCATTTATAATAAAATTAGCTGCAATTACTGAGGCAAATGATTGATTTTTACAAATGATTTATTCTATGATCTTAACCAATTTTTTATTATATTATTATTTTTTATATTATTTCAGTATTGATTATTTTTTATTCAATAATTTTATAATAAATACATGTATAATTTAATGTAAACAATGAATCTGTTCTATATATTGATTCTGATGAAAATTTTGTTCAATATCAAATAATTAAAATAATTATTGATGATATTTTTAAATGGTGATATCTATGTCAGATGACACGGATTTCGATAAATGGGTTGAGGAAACTCAAAAAGCAATAATTGAAGAGGATTTAAAAATTTTCCCGAAAAAGGTAGTTGAATTATTTTATAATCCCCAAAATTGGGGCTCGATGCAAGATTGGAACGTTGAAAAATCATGCTATAAAGGTCCATGCGGGGATACTATCCAGTTCTTTATTGAAATAGAGGATGGCATTATAAAAGATGCAAAATTTCTAACAGATGGCTGTGGTGCGACAGTAGCCGCTGGATCTATGACTACAATATTAATAAAGGGTAAACCTATCGATTATGCAATAAATCTAAAGGCTGAAGACATTGAAAAAGAGCTTGGTGGACTTCCAGAGGATCATAAACATTGTGCACTTCTGGCAGAATTATCACTAAAAGAAGCTCTCAAAAAATATATTAAAAATAAATAATTATACAAAAAATGAATAAAAATGGAAGATAAAAAACAATTTTTTTTGAATATAATCACAATTTTTTCTTTTATATTATATGCAATCGGAATTTATCTACATATTGCCATTCTTGGCGAAGAGTGGGGTAATGTAGCTGTAGATCTAGCAATAAATATAGTAGGGCCTTTATTTGGAGTAATTATTGTGGTTTTAATTGGTTCTTTAATTCTAATGCTAACTTTTTATATTTCAATTTTTAAAAAAGCTAATGTATTTTTATGTTTCTTTTGGATTTTATCTCTTTATCAATGTGCGATTAACTCTTTCTTACAATTTTATGGACTTCCAGATGAACCAATAAATCAATTTTTTAAATACTTTTGGCCAAATTTCTGGTATCCTATGAAAGAAATCTGTTTTACAATTGTTGCTATATTATTAACATATATTTGGGTAAAAAAAATATCAAAAGACTCTTTTAAGAAAATTGATATAATATTAATTAGTTTGATCTCCATAATAATGATTGCAGGTACTGTTTCTAGCCAGATATTTCTAATGTAAAATTCAATCTAATTCACTGATTAAAAAATTTAAACCTTTTTATTTAAAACCTTAAAATATTATAAATTTTGAATCATTTAATATTGATTCATTACTGTATTGAACTTCTCATTTTATAAAAATGAAAATAAAAATTTTCTTAAGGTTGTTTTTGGTTTTGTTTGTCAATTTTTGCAGGTTTTAACCATTTCAAATAATAAAATAATACATAATATGCCATAAAGAATCCTGCAGCCTCTACTAACGCGTCATATCCATACATTATTAAAATTTGCAACATGATGTTTACTTTAATGTAATTAACACCATCAAAGTATTCTATAAACCGAGTTCCTGCGACATGTAATGGGATTATCATAACTAAAGATATTGCCACAATCCCAATATAATAATATAATAATCCAAACTTATTTTTTCTTGGAATATTTTTCCAGGGTAAAATTCCAATAATTGCAATTGAGTACATTATTATAAGTAATATAATACTTCCTTCGGAAAACAAATGTCTTCTTGTAATCTCTAATGAACCTGGATCTGTTGTTAATATTCCTTTTACAATTATAACCCCAAGAATTTCAAAAAGCAATAATAATCCTATTATAATTAAAAAAAACTTTAATGAAAACTTATCTTTGTATATCACAGCCCGCATTAACAATAAACCACATAATCCGACCATTCCACCTTCAAATAATCCAATAATTATTGGAATAAATGGGTATCCCACTTCTATTATTCCAAATAAATGCGTGGGTTCGACTGTTCTTGTACCAGAACCTTGAGCAATTAGTTCTAAAATAGAATGAAATAATGTTGTAGCGCTAAAAACATATAATGGATATTTATCTTTTCTGATAAAATAATTAAATAAACATATTATTAAAATACAGACTGAAAATACCAATTCAAATGTATATAAATCAGTAACATAACGTGAAACATAGAATGACAACATAGTTTTATTTAAAGTGAATTTAATATAATAATCTTTCATAATGAATTTGATAGATGAATTTATATAAAGTAAATTAGAAATTTCTGTCAAAAATCAATTAATAATTAGTTATTTATTATGATAAACTATTATAATAAAATTGATAATGTTAAAAAGGCTGAAAAAACCCGATGCAGTGGAAAATGTCAGCAATTAAAGTAATAAAAGTCGATAATGAGCATTTTGAATTATTATGTGCTGTTTGTGGTAAAACTGCAGTAAAATTTATTATCGATTTTCCAATTGTAGGTGATTCAAAAGATCTTATATATTCTGGTATTACACATTCTAAAGCCATAGGCTTAAAGCATAAAAATAAGATATTTCAACTTCTAACAGATAAAAAAATATCTGAATTACATAATTATTTGATAAAATATTGTTCATTTGAAGATGGAATTGATGCTTACTGTCCTCAATGCGATAAAATTTATTGTAGAGAACATTATAATGTAAAAATTGTGTGGGATAATGGATTTTATGATTATGCAATAGGTAAATGTCCTGAAGGACATGAGCGAATAATTGATGATTAAATTTAATAATTCAGTATTAATTATTGGTAGGGTTATTGGTTAGTTTTTTTGTTAGGTTATTGGTTAGGTTATTGTTAGATTATTGGTTATATTATCGATTCTTTATGATTTCTTACTTATTAGAATATTTATATTTGTTTTTTATAAATAATGTAGTTAAATATACTGAAAAACTCTGAGAAATTATTATAAAATACATTATCCATTCAAAAAAAGGTTGTAAAACACCATAAATGCTTGAATATATAAACTGGTATATGAATAGTCCAAAAAATACGGGGACTGAGATCGTTAGAATTGAAAAGGTAAGCAATATATTAAAATTAATGTCTTTTTCTTTAATAAAAACTGAAATAGTCACCCAATAAAATAAATTTGCGATAAAAAATCCTGAAAATGATAGAAATGCACCTAATGAATGGAAATAATAAAACTCCTTTACATTTGGAAAAAATGCTATAAGTATTAATCCCACAATTCCAGTGAAATTTGCAGAAGTAGCCGCTACAACTGGCAGATAACTTATTTTATTCAAAATTCTAAAAAGCATAATTACATAAGGAATTAACAATATTCCTTCTATGAATGAGCCAATTGAAAAAAAGAACCATCCTGGATATGGATTAAAATACCAATTACCCAGATTGCTTATTGGATATTTTAACATAGAATAATTAGGATAATATAACCAAGATAAGATGACAAATGTCAAATATATTGTGGTCTTGAATGGATAATACTCATATAACATAAATTTCTTTAATAAATTCTGAATGTATCCATAATTTAATTTGATAAGGCTCATTTTCATTGCCTCAGTCAATTTTATATGAAATTCCAAATTTATTTATGTAATTTGAAATTTTAATGAGTTTTCTATAGTTTATGAATATTCTATTCCTTATTTACTTTAGTAATATGCTCCCATAATATTCCCATATGTATTTTTTAAGTCAGATATAATTTAATACTATAAAATATTCAAAAAATGATACTAAAATTATATATAATTCGGTTAATTTTAGGCGTCTGATTCGTAAACGTAAATTAATATAACTAATTATTGTGTTATAATTCTTTTAGGATTTTTACAAATTCTACTATATTTGAAAATGTAATTTAGAATCTCTATTTAATATTGATTAGGCTGGTCAAAACAATTTAAATTATTTTTTTAATATCATCAATTGAAATATTGGATGTTATTCCAAAACGAGAAAAAACTTCAATAAGTTCGTATAATGAGAGTCCAGAAATCTCAGCCGCTTTCTCTATAGATATTTCTTTATTAATGTATTTTTGTATCGCAACATTTAATTTCTCTCTTTTTAAACCTTCAATTAATATTTTTCGTGCAAGAGATGTCCTGTCTAAATTTGTAATTAATGAAAGATTTTCAAGGTCTTTTATTATTTCTTTACTTAATCTTATATTTAATTGTTCACTCATTTGTATTTTTCACCCTCTTTTAATATAAATTGAAATATATCTGGTTTTAATGTTTTAATTTTATTTAATTCATTGAGTTTACATTTAAATTCATCATAACTAATAATCTTTCTTTTCAATAAATCTATAAGTAAAACTTCGGATGTTTTTACAGATACATTTTTTAATAAACATTTAGTTAGAGCTAATTTATCATCGGTTATTAATAACGAATTTTCAATTATTGCAAGTTCAATTGCCTCAAGTTCACCTTTCCCTAAATTTTTTGAAGTAATTTCGATTTTAATATCCTTAACTTTTATTTTTTTATTATTAATATCTTGTTCTATTATTTTAGCCTCTTTATATAAATTTGTATCATATAATACTTCTTTTTTAACATAGTTTGGAATAATAACGGCTTTAAAATTATCTAATAGAACCTCTTTTATTGAAATTTTTGTTAAATATATTAATGAACAGGCATCTAAAATAATTTTATCCATTAATTAAATTATTTAATTTGATAGTTTTTAATATTTTTGATATCAAATATTATAAATTAATCTTATTAATATAAAAATTAAAAATAAAAATCAAATGTTAAAATTGTATATAATAAATATTTTTGAATTAGTAAAGAGAATACCATAAACTAACGACACGGATAGATCATTAATAAACTAAATTAATATCTATGAAGGGCAAGTGGAAATAGATTAAATAGTTTATTTAAAATTGAATAGTTTATTTAAAATAATAGGAAGGAGATCAGCATTTCTTGATCAAAACATACATTATAAAAAAATTATATATGAATTAATGAATATGGATTAATGAATTCTGATTATAGAAAGATTAAGGAGAAAATAAAAGAATTTGAAAAAAAATCATTACAAAGATATTTCTATAAGAAAAAACTAAAAGAAATAGATAATTATTTTAAGAAGGCGGTTCAAAAGATCAAATTTAGAGTTAGATGAGATAAATCTGAGGTTAAATGTTAATTTACATATTATTCATATATAGATACTACGTTTTTTGAGCTTAATTCCCTTTAAATCTAAATTATATTTATTTAAATATTGTATCGTGTCAATTAAATCTAAAATTAATATTGAATCATATTTGTCAAATAATTTTTTAAGTAGATTAATAATTTTCAAAATTTTTACGTTAATATTTGATGGTGTTGGTATTTCATATACATTAAGATCTTTTTCAGATGCATAGGATTTTATTAAAAATATTAAGATAGCAAAAAAAGGCACTGAAAAATTTAAATTTTCAATTATTTCGTCTCCTAATAAATTATACATGATATCATCGGATGCATAATCTAAATAATCATCTAGATTATGTATATCCTCAGGATAAGTTAAAATACATGCTTGAACAATAATCTCGTCCAATTTTTCAAGTATTAATTTCAAAATATTTTTTTTATTCTTGTCAATACCCAATAAATAAAGTAATTTTTTCTTTTTCATTTTCTAAACTATTTGTTTTTTAATCATAATTCATTCAATAATTCTTTTTTTAATTTATCAAATATGTTCATTAATTTTTTTGATATCGTATTAAATTCTTCTATTCTTGATTTTAAGTTGTCAAATGTATCTATTGATATATTTTTAGGAGGTTCTGATGGAAGTTCTGATATTAAAAATTCTGTCTGCTGTTTTAAAATCTCTATTCCTTTTAACCAACGATCAATTCCATCAATCATTAGTTCATTTAAACCTTTTTCCATAATGTATTGAAATGCCCTGGTACCACTAATTCGTTTTTTATATATTAATCCCATTTTTACTAATTGGTCCAAAGCTCTGCTTATGGCGCTTCTACTATAGCCAGTCGATTTTTCTATATCTTCTTGTGTTAGCGGTTCATTTTTTAAAAAGAATAATGCAATTATTCGCCCAATAAGTGGGTTATAGCCTCTCTGAACCATAATTCGTTCAAAAATTTCAATAAATTTTTCGTAAATCTCGTTAAAGTCCATTTTTTTTCATCCTATTATTGTAATTACTATATTCAATTCATTAATTATTAAGAAGTTAAATATCACAAAAAATTTTAAATATTTTTCTGATTACAGTAATTTGGCAATTTTGAGCAATTAAGCAAAAATTAGATTTGATGTGATAATTATGTTTCTAATTTCTGAAATTAAAAAGAGTTGGAAAATTATTATTAATCCTGAAGAATTTTATGATATAGAAAGAGATAAATCAAGTTATATTAGGATTCTAAAGTATTACTCCATAATTTTGATTATAGTTTCAGTATTAACACCAATCATGAATTATCTTGGATTTCCTTCAAATATCATTCATGCTGGAACAAATGCCCAGATGGGCGCCTATCAAACAGCGCCGTTATTAGAGGATATAACAGGAATCTCTCGATATATATGGGTTGGGCTCTTGACCTATCTCGGAAATTTAATTAAATTTCCTGTTATTGGGTTTATTTTTTATTTATTTAATTTAATTTTGAAAGGTAAAGGGCCCTTGATTCATTCATTTAAAATTGGAATATATAGTGCGGCACCAGTATTATTATTTGGATGGGTTCCATATTTTGCGTTAATTTCGGGAATGTGGCCTGGATATTTATATGTGATAGGATATCATAAATTATATAATATAAAATTTGGAAAAACAATAGCCTTAATCAATTTTATGATCGGTATACAAATCGTTTATGCTTTAGTTTTTGGGTGGTTGATTAATCCTACGCCATGGTAATACAAGAATTATCTAAAAATTGAAAATGACATGGAAGATTTATCAGATTTTAATTGATTGAGATTTTTTTCACAATTCTGGTTTTCCTGCCCATACCAATTGAAATAATTTTATCTTCATCAATTTTTTCATTGAGAGGGGTATTATGATCAATATTTAGATATACACCAGAAATGACCTCTTCATAACTAAGTCCTAATGATTCAGGTGTAATTCTTTCTCCTTTTGGATATCTGTATTCAAAATCACATGTTTTAAAAACACTATTATTTTTCCAATTAGGGATTTCTAAGCCTAATGTTTGTGCTGGTGTTGGGAGTCCTTCTCTTAATCTTTTATACCATAATTTATCAATGGTTTCAGGTAAAGTTTTTTTAAACCAATCGCCTGGATTCCCGCAAATCCCTGGAAATTGCATTTGGTTTATGTATAACTTATGTTGTGAACTTAATCCACAAAATCGTAGTAAATATGAGGCTCTATTCATCTTAAGCAGAGTTTCAAGAAAGGTGGGGAATGGATAAAAAGTCATGTATCTATCCCATCCTATTCTATCAATATTTACTCCTTCCCAAATATAACTCAATACTTCATAATTTGAAAGCTCTAGTCCTGCATTATATACTCCGCCAGAATGTACTAATACTACATAATAATCGCTGTTATTCCATTGTGGAAATTTTTCATTACGAACGTCTTTTAAGATGTCTATAAGATATTTTCCACATTGTTTTAAATTTTTAGTCTTTTTAGGAATATCTCTGATTTTATATCCCAGTTTAAGATGTCTTCTATCAAGAAATTTATCATCATGACCTACCAGAAACCAGCTCATAGGAAGTCCTTGCTCATTATGAGTGTTTAAAATGAATGCAATCTCTCGATTTAGATCATTAATTACAACAAATGAAATATCACATGAATTACCAAAAAGAAGTACATTAGTACCTTGCTGAAGGTCAGTTCTTATTGAAATTACAGGAACAAATAAACTGTAAGTAAAAATTAAATTGTGAAAATCAATTTTTCCATCTAAAATATCTTTAGATGTTTGAATCGCTTCTTCTAATCTAATCTTAACAATATCATAGAAATTATATATTGTTTCAGTCATTGCCATTCTTAGATATTCCCATCCTGACTCATAGAGTGTTATCATTAAATTTCTCGCCATTGGAAAATATTTTTTTGTTGGAAAGTCCGGAATATCTCCATAAGTATGTTTCATTTTAATTATCGACCCCTATAATTTTCTTATTTACAATTAATTTATTGATTTTAATATGGAAATACTTGTAAATCACGGGAAAGTCGCTAATCTTG
>CAZYEE010000022.1:0-7598 GCA_964646355.1 uncultured archaeon
AACTATATATCAAAGAATTCCATTGAGTTAATAGCAGTGGATTTTAAAAACACTCCAATCATATAAAAAATTATATTCAAAATTATAAATAATAAATTACCAATGCCGAATTTATTTAGCACATAAAATTTATCAAATTTAATTACTTTTAATTTATCGAGAGCCCTGATAATAATGGAAAAAGAACCAAAAATATGTCCAACATGCGGAGCGCCAATTATAGAAGTCATATTTAGATCGGGAAATAAAGTAATTAAAAAGATTTACATATGTAATTGTAATAAAGAAAATAGCGACCAATAAATGAAAAATAGAAAAGAAATTATTTCAAAAAAGAAGTTAAAAATTATTTTAGAAAATTTGGAACGTTTTTATAGACCTAATTTTAAATTAGAACAGTATCCAATTGATAGTAATTGTGCAGCCGATTTATTATTCATAGCAACAATGTCTTTCGATGATATTATTGATAAGACTGTTATAGATCTAGGCTGTGGTACCGGAATTTTGGCAATTGGAACAGCATTACTAGGGGCAAAAAAGGTCTATGCAGTCGATATAGATGATGAAGCAATAAATATAGGTAAGAAAAACGCGGAAAAATTGGGGCTCTCAAAAAAGATTAAATGGTTTATTTGTGATATTGAAGATTTTAATATAGAAGCCCATACTACAGTTCAGAACCCGCCTTTTGGGATCAGAAGTTCAAAACATATGGATTTAATCTTCTTAAAAAAAGCAATTTCTCTATCGAAAGTCTGTTATTCTATTCATAAAAGTGGTGAAAAAAATAGAGAATTTTTGAGTAAATATATAAATAATTTAAATGCAATCATATCAAATATAATTCCGTTAAAAATCATAATCCCCCGAATGTATAAATTTCATCAAAAAAATAAAAAAGAAGTGGATGTTGACTTATACAGAATTATAAAACAATAAAGGTGAAACAATGAGACCATTGAAATCTGGATCGTTAGTATTGCCTGGAGAAAAGATCGGTGTAATAGAAATGTTTGTGCCCGGCGACGGCACTTATGAAAAAGATGGAGTAATTTTTAGTAGTGTTTTAGGCTATTTATATATAAATATGAAAAACAGAATCGTAAGTGTCCGAAGAAAGGGAAATAAATTTACGATTCCATCTCCAGGACAAATTGTTATCGCTAAAGTTGATAAAGTAAAAAGAAATTCGGCTATTGTTACTATGACTAATCGAGCAGGTATAAATTATACTTCATCATTTGAAGGTATGGTACACATTTCTCAAACTTCTAAAGCATATATTGATAGCATGTCGGATGCTTTTAATGAAGGAGATGTAATTAAAGCAAAGGTATTAAATATCAATCGATTTCCATATCAACTTACTACTATTGGTAGAAAAATGGGAGTCATTATGGCATATTGTAGATTATGTGGAAATAAACTTGTCGTAAGAGATTCAAAATTATATTGTAGACGCTGTAGAAATGAAGAACACAGAAAAGTAAGTAGTGATTATGGAAAATTTAATTTGTAAAGGAGTTGATAATAAAAATGGAGCTTAAAATTATTAAAGAAGATAAGGATGCTATTGAAATTCAGATACTTGGAGAAGGACATACATTATGCACTAATTTAAAACAAATATTATTCGAAGATCCTTCCATTCTATTTGCAGGATACATGATAAAACATCCCTTAATGGCTGAACCTCGATTATATGTCAAGACCAATGGCTCAAAAACACCAAAACAAGCAATTATTGATGCATGTAAATCACTAATTAAAAGATGCAATGAATTTAAAGAACAATTAGATGTAGCAATCTCAGAAATGGACAAAAAATAAAGTATTAAATATAATAAAACATGGTAATATGGATTATATTATTCTTAAACTCATATATTCTTAATTTTTATTATGAAATCTGAATGAATTCCAATAAAATATATATTTTTATTTATCAAAAATATTTAATTCACTGATTTTGTTCAATAACTTAGTAAATGCTAAAATTGCAGTATCAAATTCGTTTGTTCTGGTCGAAAAATCTCCCATAGATAATTCAGAAACTAAGATATCTATCATTTCATTAAATTTCATTAGGTTCAGAGCCCAAACATAAAATATTAGCGCCTCTACCGCATCTGCAATATCATGTTTCGTTAATCTTGCAGGAACATATTGATTCAAATCAGAGTCTCTAAGTGCTTGCATCAAAATTTTTCCCGCTACTTTTTCCCCTGTTATCTTATTAATGACAATAGATTTTGAGATCGAATATATAAAATTTACAAAAATATCTCCAATTTTAGCTAAATTCTTATCTAAAAATATTTCCTTGAAAGACCTTAATTCAGGAATAATATTCCGTAAATCTTTTCTTATCATTTAAAAATTCAACTTTTCATAAAAATATAAGTAAATATGAGTAAATATAATTAAAAATAAAAAATTATTAATATTCTCGCCATGTATGTTTACATTTAGTACATCTATAAAATGTAGTCATTGCTTCATCTCCGCTCCTCGTTTGAGCATGCCAATAATATGCTTTCCTATTCCCACATTTTTCACATTCTTCATTTACTATTCCAAGTACGTTTATCTCCTCTTCAATTATAGGCGTAAAATCACTTTCACTATGTTTTATTCTATTGCCCAGTCTATAATCTTGAGAAGATTTTTCGGTATTTGAACTGATCTTCTTTTTGAATCCACATGATCTGCAGACTAAAATGGGATTTCCGTCTTTATCTTTTGAAGGATATAGTAATGAGCCACATTCATCGCAAAACTCCAAGGATAACACCCAAAGTTTTGAGTTTTATTATGTATAAATGGATGAATTATTGTTTCTTATTATTTTACACAATTGGAATTATTGACTAACCTATCCTTTATAAAGATTATGGAACTTTAATAAATTATATTCCAATGAATAAAATTAAAAATTGGGAAAAATTCAATACGACAAATATAATTTAATTGAATATATAGAGTTTTTTAAAAAATTTTGAAATATTTAGGTTTGTAGGCTTTTATACATTTAAATTAATATTTTTTAATGATAATAATAATATAAATTTTATTTTATTTAATAAATAATAACCATAATTTCTTCCAAACACCAGAAAATTATTCAACATAGTTTACAAATTATTATCTTATGAACTTAGCTTCCCCATTATTTTTAATTATTTCATTTGTCACCGTTTGAACTATTTCACTTAATACAGATTCTGCCATTTTATAATTAGGAGCGCTCAAGTTTATCTTATATTTAGGAGCGCCAATTGTAATAATCTTAACAGATATCATCTTTTTTTCATCATTGAATTTTTCAGCTTCTTTTAACGCTTTACGAATTATTTCAATGCCGTTTGGTGCGTAGGAACGTAAATAAAATTCACCTGAAATTGAAACGGATGGTATTTCAATATGTTGTTCAACAATTTCTAGAATAGCAGATGCCCAAGGCTCGGAAATGCCTATTTTACTTAAGTCAGTTATTTTTTCCTTTTTTATTGCTTCTAATCCTGCATAAATTTCTCCAAATTTATCTTCTAAAATCCAGCCAACTTCTTTATAAGCATCTTTAAGGGTTTTATCTTGATCAACCATTTTAACTGCTAATTTGAGTAGTCCATCAGCTTTTTGGGCCCTTTTCCATTCCTTTCTTTTTTCTTTCTTTTGGTTCTGATTTACTCGTCTTAGAGAAAGATTGATGTGACCTTTTTTTGGATCTACGTTAATTACTTTTAAGACCAACTTTTGCTTTTCTTTCACAAAATTTCTGATATTTCTAACCCAACTACTGGCAATTTCACTTATATGAATCAGCCCTTCCTTATTATTATATTCTTCAAGTTGAACATAAGCGCCATGTTTTTCTATTGATATTACAGTCCCAATGACTAATTCACCAGGATCGGGCCATTCTTTTCTTTTTAAAACCATAGTATCACAAACTTTTTGATAAATAATAAAAATAATTAGATATCAAATAGAATCCAATACAATTATGACGATAAATATCTATGAATCGAGTTGTTCAATAATTGTTTAAATTTAAAATTTGGTAATAAAGGTTAATTAGATACAGAATTGTATAAAAATTGGATATTTATCCAAGAACTGCTACAATTCTAGTTTTTATTTGAGCTTTACCTCCTCTTGGTTCTGCTAGCACTCTTCCACAAACAATGCATTTAACGACCGTACTAGCACAACCAAAAATTACTTGATCACTATCACAATCTAAACATTTAACTTTTAAAAACCTGCTTCTTGGTTCTATAATCTCTTTTTTTCTAGCCATATTAAACCCTATTTACCATTTCATATTTTGAAATAATTATTTTTATGTTTTAATTAATTTATTCTCATAATTTACAAATTTTTTGGTACTAAAAGATTTTAATTCAAGAATTATTCATTTTTAATAATATGAGTTAATTAGAAATATAACCATAGATTATAAGATGTAATTAATTATACAAAATCTATTCTGCGCAATCTTACTGAAGGCAGGTATCGTTGCCTATTACAAACTGTACATCTTATTTTCATTGTCTGTTTTTTAGTAGTTTTTGCTTGATTTCTCTGAATAGGTTTTGGTTGTGACCCATAACCTTTCTTTTTTCGATTATATCTACGTGCACCCTCTGATAATTTACGCTGTTTATTTTTCTTATATAATGTTACTGCGTGTTTTGTATATGCATTACACCTGGGACAGTATTTATTCAATTCTCTTACCATTTTCAATGTAATCACTTCTTTTGTCAATTCATATTAATGTTATTAAGATGAAATAATTCATATCTTTTTAATTTTTTTAGTGTGATTTTTTTATATTTTTTTACTCAAAATTTTAGGGAGATAGAGGTTTAATTCCATTTTTCTATGAATATATTCATAAATATTTTAATATTTTATGATATTAAAAATTATAATCTAAATAAAAACAATTTTCTATTAAATTGAGTATTTTTAGAAGAAAAATAGTGCAATTAACATTCATTCAGATTTGATAGAATAGGAATAAATTTTGCAGCGCCACGTTCCAGTAAAGGTTCAGCCATTTTTCGTGGAAGTACAGCTATGTCATTTATTTTAAATGGTCCATATGTATTATTATCGGTTCCCACAAGCTCAGGTAAATCTTCTAAAAATCTAACGATTATAAATTTGGATTTGATTTTATTTTTTATAAATTCAAAAGATTGTCCTTCCAACAATAAATCGATATTTTGAACATATTTATGAATAGGAGCTTTTATTTTATTATATAAATTTAGTTCATTTTCAGTTAAATAAGAGATATCTATTTCAATACCATTCTTAACAGCATTAAGAATCTTATTAAACCTAATTTCATAAATAGACTTAACCATCATCTTCAAATTTTCAATTTCTTTTTCTAGAAGTTTTCTATGAGTGGAGTCTGGAGCAAATTCTTCTATTTTAGTATAAAATTCATGAAACATCTTACTAAACTCTTTAAAAAAGTCCTGTTCAAGCTTTATTAAATCATCTTGAGTTGATTCTTTTTCCCAAATCTCATAAATTATATTGTAATCCATATTGTACACACTACAGATGTTTAAATAATTCATTAAATTAAAATGTTTTATTGCAACTTGTAGTCTTTTATTAACATTTTTTATAAGTTATTGTTAGAAATTATTATCGTAGATTGTCATCGTAGATTGTTATCGTAGATTGTCATCGTAGATTGTCATCATTGATTGCTATCATGGACTGTTGATATAATTTGCTACTTGTTTACATAATACAAACACAGCCGCTGGGAGAGGTAATTCGATGGATTCTTTTTCTTTGAATGGTCCATAAGTTTCATCCTTTATTTTAAATTTAGGGCATTCGGAAATCTCTACTTTTACATATATCTTATCATTAAAAACGATTGAATCATAAAATGGATCGTGGTCTTTGAGATCATCAATATTGAGCTTTTGAACCAGGAATCCAGTTTTCCCATGGATTGAATTTGCGAATCGAATAAGTCGATGTAAATCAATTGAAACTGGAGTATCAAGATTTACTTTTATGGTATCTTTTATATACTGAACAATTTTATTCCATATGTTGGGTTTAAGGCTTTTAATTCTATGAGTAGAGGAGGTCAATTCATTTAATAATAATTCACGATTATTCTTGATAAAGTCTTTTGTTTTTTTATGAAGGTTTATTTCGTTTAAGATATTATCATTGCAGTTCCTAAAAAAATCTATTAATCCATCATAAATATATTTACCCCATCCAAATCGTTCTCCAGCTTCAGAAGGAATGAAAACATTCTGATCGACCTTACCGTGATATCTGAGGTTTAGACCAGTACCTGTTAAAAAGTCTACAAGTTCTCTTCGTGCCAATTGATCCATATTTTGTAGCTCTTTAGTTTGGACCAATACATGATAACCTCTATTACCGCTAAATTGAATATGCAAGTCATTTGGATCGATCCCGAAAGTGGGTAAAAATAAATCAAGTAATTTAAATACTTCCTTTTTGGCTTGTTCAAGACATTCATCACAAATCCATGTAAATTCATCAAAACTTTTATTTCCACATTCACACATTTCAGGCGGAGCCCCAGCTCCTGAGTTTCCACATTTTTTACAAGTCCATTTATCATGAGTCAATTTACATGGTGTATCAAAATGATCACAATCAATATCAATAAGGAAATCCATCCCAAGCCAATCTTTTTGATTCATTGTGTGTCCATCAGGATATCTATAATATGCTCCAGAAATATAAACATGTTGAAAAGTGTAATCCTTTAAATGTTTTATTAAATCCTGTATTTGGTCTAACTTTATATGCCTGAACATTCCTTTTGTCTCCCAGTATACAAAAGCGAATTCTCTATGAATAATATCTTTTGGAGGTAGTATTGAATTGTTTTTTAATTTACGGATGTAATAGTCTCTAAATATCCTACTTAAAAATTGGGTTGTATTAATTTGATATTCACCTCAGTTATTCTATTCTTGGATTAAGTCGGAAATATCCTCTTGGCATTTGGGACAGATTTTTTCCTTTTTATCCTTCAACTTGTTTTTATAGATCGTAAAACCACAATTAGGACATTTGATGGAATTAGAAATTGTCCATATCATTTTGCTATAATACTGAATCGGGTTTTTTATGATGTTACCACTGGTGCGAGTACACCATTTTTTAGGGTCTTGAGTTTTTTGACAAATTCCTTCAAATGATTGAATTTTTATACAATTATAGGGCTTATATCTGGTTCTTCCACCAACTCTACCAGCTGCATGCTCAATATAATATTTTGCCCTGTTTTCATCAAAGTCTGGCTGAAGTTTGAAAATATCCAAAACTTCGTCTATAGTCATCCCGATGTTTAACAAAAAGAAAACTAAAATAAGGCGTTCAAAATGAGCCAGATTAGTTCCACTTTTAGCTTTACTCAATAAATAATTTATACATGGAGGAAAAGCTTTTTTTCTTACTTCAGAACTGACTACACCACTTAATTCTTCATATTTTGCTTTTAATGTCTTTAAATCTGTCATAATATCTTTTATTTTTTCATAAACATCATTGGGAATATGTCT
>CAZYEE010000022.1:7698-23231 GCA_964646355.1 uncultured archaeon
TTAAATCTGTCATAATATCTTTTATTTTTTCATAAACATCATTGGGAATATGTCTGGGTCGATCTTTGCTCTTAGAAAATATATCATTTCTAATTTTTTCAGCAATTAATCTCTTTATTTTTGCAGTGGTTAAAAATATCCAACCATTTTCGATAAAATTATTAACAAGCCTCCAATTTTCATCCATTAAATAAGATGCTACACTAATATAATTGTACCATCTAATTTTCCAATCGCACTCTAATCGATTAATAGTTCTCGTCTTAATTTTTAATAATTCCCAATTGAAAGTATTTTTTGCTATACGTAATATAATGTCAATATCATTATAATGTAAGCTTTTTTCCACGTAATTCTTCATAATTTCGGCGAATCTAGACCATAAAATTGGATCTCCAATATAATATAAAAAATAATTTATCATTGCATATATTTTCCATCTATCTATCTTTCCAGTATCGAAATCTGAAAGTTTTAAAAAGTTTTTATCTAGCAAGCCTCTGATAAAATCTAGAGTCATTTTGATAATAGATTTATCATCAAGTAAATCATCTGGTGTTATTTCCATCCAACTTATGTAATCCTTGGCTTCCTTTGTAAACGGAAAACTATTAATAAAGGAAATAGGAGGTCCATCAAAATCCGAGTTGACCATCAATTCTCCCTATGTTTACTTATAATTAAAGGAAAAAAGGTAAAAACATATTTAATTGGTGAATTGTGATAAATATTAATTAAATAAATTAATATAATATTATGAAAAATTATTTTAGACGATTCTCAATGTTAACTGTTAATTTTTATTTCTTAGCTGTTAATATTCCTCTACATCATCTATCAGTTCCTCATCTGATTCATCATAGATATCTTCTTCTTCCTCTTCTTCCTCTTCTGTTTCTCCTTGTGGTGCTAAGAAATAGATTATTCTACCCTTTTCAGCGTCGTTATCAATAGGAAACTTGAATACTATAGGACTATTTTTTGAGAATTCAATAGTAACAGTTTCTGAAATTACTCCTGCTTTTAGAATCTTAATTAGGAATTCAATGGAATATGTTGCTACTACATCATTCTCAGAATCATATTTAGTTGCTTTCTCTTCAAAATCTATTCTAAGATCTCCACGCTCACTCTCTGCATATATTACAAATTCACCATTTTTTTGGACAATAAAATCAACTAGATCATCAATTAATTTTGCATCTTTGATAGCTTGTGATAATACTGAAGTACTTAGTTCAATTTGAACATCAGTTGGAATACTTCCCTCTTCCATTGTTTCACAAATAACTTGATCTAATAATGGTATACTATAAGTTCTTGTAGATTTACCTTTGAATTTTACTTGAAGTTTATTTTCGTCCGCTAAAAACCTTAAAAATACCGCTTCGTCTCCAGATGCTCGACCCACTAGTTTTGATAGGTCATTAAAATTTATCTTTAATCTGGTCTCTTCATCGCATGTATAGGTCTCGCAGACATCTTTTGAAAGAAATAGATCAATCAATGCTGCCCTTGTGGGCTCTAATGATCTTAATTTTAAACCATTATTTGTAACTATTAATTCACCATCACTTAACATCGTCGATATTATGTCAATTAAATTCTTAAACAGCTGGGCTGATGATAATTTACATTCAAACATTTTTAATTCCTCATAATTTTTAATTTGATAAAATATTAAAATTACAATTTTTTAATTACTAATATATCCTCATTTTATCTTTTTTTTAAAATTTGGCACCAATGACCCAAAAACCAACTTATAATTTTTTCTTTAATTCTTCGACTTTTTTATATAATTCTATATTTAATTTATTCATGTCTTGTATTATCTCAGCATATAATTTTATATCGCTTTCAGCATCGTGGATCAATGAACCAAATACTCGGACTTTATCACCTATTTTAAATTCTCGGTCCAAATTTTCATCAATTAGCACATTTAAATTCCCAGTGCCATCACTTAAAATCATTTGACTTAGTGATCCACTATCATTTATAGTTCCAGGAATATATTCAATTACAGTTCCTAAAATTTGGACCCTTATGTCATCTTTGGTAATCTCTTTGATATCTTTTTTTAATGCGGGCTTGAATTGAAAGTTGGTTTTCATTTAATAAAATTAGATTAAGGTACTATATATATTTTAATAGCTTAATATTAAAAAAAAGGAGAGTTTCAATTATTTTGAGCAAACCTTTTTCAAATAAATATAAAATTAGAACATTATTCCATGCCTATTTTTTGCTCTAATAATTTTAATAAAATTCTTTTCTTTGATTTATCAATTGCTACCATACCAATTGTTTCTACACCGATGACATCTTTGATTTTTGTCGGGTTTAATGCACCATCCTGATCTTGTTTATTTGCAATAACGACAATATCAGGATAACATTGTTTAAAATGTTCTACGATCTTTTTAGTTTCCTTAACATTCTGTTCAGTACTATCGGAAACAACGAATATAAGGCTGGAGCCCTTGATAAAATCTTCCCACATGAATTGAAATTGATTCTGTCCCCCTAATTCCCAAACGGATATTTTACAGTCATTAAAACAGATATTCTCAAAATCTAGTGCAATTGTTGGATTGTGTTCTAATGGAATTTGCTTATCAGATAACATCCTTATAAGTGTCGTTTTGCCAACTCCAGCTAGTCCTACAATACTTATCTTTTTTGTTTTCATTGATCATTACCTAACCAATTCTCTGATAATATAATCTCCCGATTTTAATAAGAAATCGAATAATATCCAAATATTATCATAGTGATATTAGTCATGGTCAATTCATTTCGTTTATTAGCAGTAAATTTTTGATCTATGAAGGTGTTAATCGAAATTATCATATTAAAACGAATAAAATGATTTATAGAATATAAAAATGTAATAATTAATAGAGTATAAAAATTAAAATATGAAGCCAAATAGCATAAAAACATTTAAATAGAAAAGTTTTTAGGAAAATAGGCGCTTTTATTAGAAAAGTAGATGCTTTTGTAATTAATGAATTAAAAATAGAGAAATGAAAAAGTTGCACTAAAAAATTTTGAGAAATTTAATTTTTAAATTTAAATTCTGGTTAAAATGTTTTTAAAATTAATGTTGGGTCTCCGTAGAGTATATAACTAAGCCATGCGATGTCAAATTCCTTATATTTTTCATGTATTTTTAATTTAGCACTTTGCAGAGATGAGCCAATTGTTTGACCATTAATTAATCTTTTATAAAACTCTTTTGCAATCTCTATAGCGCTATCATCGTGTATGGGCCACAAGGCACCTATATAAAAGGTACCTAGACCGAAAAAGGCGGATGCGAGCCCATATATATTAGATTCAAAAGATATTTCACCTTCTGGAATTACTGTTTTTGAAGATTCACATGCATTTATAAAAGCAAGAATAGGTGGCGAATCCCTAAGAATTTCTGTAAGCTCTTTTGCATATAAAATGTCGTCATTTAGTAATATACCACTTTCCTCAATATCTTCTACGTTAAATATCGCATGCCCAGCAAAATGGATAAATTTATACTTACCTTTACTTAATTCATTTATTACATTGGCTTTTGTTGCTTTAGAACCCTGTAGAAGTTTGACTCTCACATTCTTAAACTGTTTTAACATTTTTGCTATTTTCTCAACCTCTCGGCCAGCACTTGGTAGAGCATAATCAGGATCTCGATCTCTTGGGTCTCCTATTAATAGAAAATCCAATTTCTTATAGCTTGACACATCCATATCTGGTAAGAAAAATCTTTTAGACATAATTTTTCGGCCAAGCGATCTTAAACAATAATATTCAGAACCATCATACATTAATTCCCAGTAAATATCTAGAAGTTTTTCATCAATTACCAGTTCTATAGGAATCCTTATGTTTTCCATTTCAGATCTTATTTCATCAGATATTACTAATTCATGAAGTTTTTTACCCAGTTCAGTTAACTCAGAAAATGATTTAGTACCATATTGGGTAGTTTCCGCACTGAGTGTTCCTGATCTTTTTGCCCTTAAGTATTTATTAATCATTTCAGAGATTTGAACGATTTTTGAATTGATCTTATTTAAATCTTCTTTTTTAATTTCTCGAATAGATTTTAATATGCTCATTCCGTGAGGTGTAGATAGCATTACTTCAATTTTTGATTCATCTAAATTAATAATAGATAGAATTGCTTTTTCGCCCTCAAAATCAAAGTAAACGGATCCTTTTTCGATTTGTGGTCTAACTTTTCCAATCATTAATCTTACAAGATATCCAATTGATTCTTCAACTCCTTGTCCTGTTCTCGCTGATGTCTCAAAATAGATCATTCCTCTTTCTGCAGCGAATTTGGCAGCTTCTTTATATTCAACTTGACGTTTTTCTACTAAATCTGCTTTGGTTCCTATTAATAAGAAAGGTACCTGCCCCACATTCAATTTAACATGCTCATATATTTCTGTTAATTCTTCAAAAGTCTTTCGATCAGTTAAATCAAATGTCAGAATAACTCCTGCAGCGTTTCTATAATATAAATTCCTTAATATCTTAATTTTTTGACCACCAGGATCAAAAAATACTATTGATACATCAAAATCATCTATCAAAAGTTTCTTAGAATAAAACTCGGTTCCAATAAAAAAATTCCGACGAGTTTGTCCCATATTACCATATACATATTTATTTAAAAAGCTCGTTTTACCAGAATCTTTATCTCCCAATATAATAACTTTAAATCTGTATTTTGTCATTTTTACTCATCTATTATCGTATTTTACTCATCTATTATCGTATTTTATTATTTGCTTATGCTTTAATGAAATTAATAAAGTTCTCTTATTCTATCAATGTTTATTTTTAATAAATTTAATTATTGACTATTATTTAATAACTTTACAATATTTTCTAAAATAACTTTAGGTAAATAATTGACATTTGTTTCATAATAATTTTTCAATTTTTTAGATCAAGAATTCTTGTATGCCTAAGTATGCGTTTCCGTTTTTAATAAATAATTCTTATATCTAGTCGCATCTATAATAGAATTTGCCATAACACTAATGTTATTATAGACAGGTATATCAAGCTGGCGGAACATATCTTCAAATTCTTTTCTTTTTGATATTATATCCCCATCATAAAATGTTTCTGCAGAAATAAGAATGAATGGTTTTTCTATCTTTTTAACCGTCCTGATCAATCGTTTAAAATTAGACATCATCATACCTTCAAAATCTACTTGACCACTTGTATCCAATTTGCTCATTACTTTAAGATTCATTATTCCCCAATCTAAGCCAGGCTCAAATACTATTACATCAATATAGTCCAAAGTGTTCAATAATTTAATCACTTGGGTTACTATCGTCATATCAAACATCTTGACATTTAGATCAATTGGATTTCTTAATAATGTACCAACTTCTCCTACCAATTTTTTTAATTTTAATAGAGTTTCGCTATCAAAATCCGGAAAATTTAACCCAAGCTCCGTGCATAAATCAGCAAAATATACATTATTACCACCCCCGCCTAATACAGCCCCAATGTTTCTTCCTATTTTCATTAATTTATTATGTTTGATTAATTTTGATAATAATAATACTGTAAATAAAAGATCTCTACCACCATTTTTCACCATTATAGCACCATTTTGGTCAAATGCAGCTTTTATGACTCGATTATCTCCGGATATTGATCCAGTATGACTCATTATTGATCTTTTACCAACATCAGTCACTCCACCTTGCCAAATAACTACCGGCTTTTTTTTAGTAGTCTCTTTTAATATTCTTAAATAATTTCTACCTTGTTCAATCGATTTAAAACCTTCAAGATATTGGACTATTACATTAGTTTCATCATCATCTTTAAAATATTCTAAAATTTCGTCTGCATTTATATCAGCACCATTACCATAAGATACAGCCTTGCTGAACTTTACTCCAATACCTGTTCCGTAGATCATCATTGCATCAGCATTCCCGCCTGACTGTGATATAATACCTACATCTCCAGCCCACTCCTCTCCAGCTTTAATACCTTGATTAAAAATTATCCTATTCTTAGGAACACAAATACCAATACAATTGGGCCCTAATAACCTAGTACCCCCCTTTCTTATAATCTCTATTAATTTTTTCTCGTCCTCAACATATCCAATTTCTGAAAATCCTGATGTAAAACAGCAAACTAATTTCACTCCCTTTTTTACACATTCCTCCAATGCTTTAAATACTTTCTCTTTTGGAACAGCTATTATACAGTAATCCACAGACACTGGAACATCCAGTATTGAAGGATAGCTCTTTAAACCATTAATTTCATCATATTTTGGATTTATCGGAAATATCCATTCTTTTGGATATTCTCCTGCTAATAATGACTGTAAGAATGGAAAACCACCTGAAAAATAATTCGGTGATGCCCCTATTATAGCAATTCCTTTTGGATTAAACATGGAATCATCCATTACTTGACACCATTTTCATTTCCTGGTTTCAATTTTATCAGGGTCATTTTTGAAAACTTTTAATTACTTATTCCCTAACATTTTTGAATTTTACTTTACAATATCCATTTTCTAGCTCTTCTTTTATTCTAATATAATAAATTTCATTGAAAGAGATTTTCTTATTATTAAAAATAGTTTCGTTAAATAATGTTAGTTTTAGAACTATAAAATTTTAAAGTATTAGTATTATTTTTTAAAAACATAGCCATTATTGATTTATATTTAAAATCTAATTATATTTAAAGTAAAATTTTATCATGTTTAAAGTAAAATCACTGGCATTTTTAAAAAAAATCAAATTTTGAAATTGATTAAAATCTTAATTTAGAATTATTATTTTAGTAATTTTAGTAAAAGTCAATTTTTTTTAATTTAAATTGAAATATGCTTAGAATTCCTGAGTTTACAATTAAATTATATAATAGGATTGGTTTTAAATTGTAAGTTTTATATTCTTCCTTAAATATAACTTGAAATTGCTCTAATTATGAAAAAGAAAATAATTTTAATAAATAGCAAAAATTTTAAAGACTAGAATTTCATTTTTAAAACTTAACCCGTATAAAGCTACTATCAAATAGTAGTATAAAAATGCGGGGATGTCCGAGTTGGCCAAAGGAGTCGGGCTTAGGACCCGGTGGCGTAGATAGATGGTAATAAAGTCTAGCGTTAGCCTGCGTGGGTTCGAATGAGTATTAACTCCGAGACTCCCACTCCCCGCACCATTTTTCTTGTTTCTGAGATTTAATCATAAATTGATAACGTCGCTAACAGAGGTGGAACTACTTGCTTTTTTCTAGATACCACTCCTTCTAAAAATATCGAATTCTCTCCTTCATTTACATTGAATGCCTTTCTTACCAAATCTTTTCTTTCTCCCTCAAAAATAAGCTCTGAACCATCCAACACAACATCTGTAAGCATTAGAATAGCAAATTCATAATTCTCCTTTTTACATAACTTTTCAAGAAAAGGTAGGACCTCATCTCTTAATTTAAATTTTTTATAGTTTGTAGTGTTTATTTGAGATATACAAAAGCGTCTATCTTTAAATGTAAAGATTTTAAGATCCTCATTAAAAATCTGCTCAATTGTTTTGTCCTCTATAGCAGTTATTGCTTCGATCATTTTTGGACCGAATTTGTTAATGTCAATATTAGCTATTTCAGCTAACATATAAGCAGCTAATTTATCTACTTCAGTACAGGTAGGAGAAGTAAGAAGTAATGTATCTGAAAGTATCGCCGATAATAATAGACCGGCTATTTTTCTTGTAATTTGAATATTTTCTTGCTTATAGCGCTCCCAAATTATTGTTGCAGTACTTCCAATAGGTTTGCAATAAACAAAAATCGGAACTTGAGATTGTATATCTGAAAGTTTATGATGGTCAATTACTTGGACTACTCTTGCCTGCTCTATCCCTTTTACTGATTGTGATATCTCGTTATGGTCTACCAATACTACATTTTTTGGATAATAATCTAAATCCCTTGTTATTAATCCTATTAATTTATTATCATGGTCCACTACAGGAAAATGTTGAAATTTTGGATCTAAATTCTCAATACTCTTGTGAACGTTTTTCAAATAATCTGTATAATGAAAAATATAACGCGATTTGCTTGACATTAAATTCTTTACTGGTATTATTAAATTCAACAACTTTATCGTTTCAAAACAATCATAAGATACTTTTACAACTAAGCTATTGTTCTTACTTATAATATCCCACATCTCTGGCAGTAAATGACAGTTTTTTGTAATTATAAAAAATCCAGCACCTGATTTAAATGCATTCATTTGTAATAATTCATTTGCTCCCGTTATTACTATATCATTTTTATTACATTTCTCATCGACCCTTAAACTGCTATCCAACAAAACCCTTCCCTTTATTAAGGTCTTTTTCCCTTTCAACTTTCCATGAATTATTTCCCCATTCAAAACTTCGATTATTGTCTCGTAATATAAATCATGTCTCTCAAATGATTTTTCAAGTGTCTCCATATAGTCCCTTAGTATATCAGAGAGTGTTAAATCCCCAATATACTCCTCATTGTTATTTACGATAGGAAGGAGCCCTATATCCTTATCTATCATTATTTTTAATGCCTTGTTTATTGGATCTTCAGGGGTTAATTTTGGGATCCTTAATATCAGTTTTAAATCCTCTATTTTGGGCTCCACACTCTCTAAAAATATGGGTGGATCCACTTTAAAATATTTTAATATAAATTTCGTTTCGGTATTAAGCTCCCCCAACCTTGCAGGTATCGCATTCCCATATCCTATTTTATTTAATAAATTAGCATATGTTATTGCTGAAATAATTGAGTCTGTATCAGGATTTCTATGTCCAATGACATATACTTCCTCTCTCATTTTTAAAACAAGACCTCAGACTTTTTCACAATTGTTTTATTTTCTTTTTTACCTTTGTTTTTAATGTTTATATTTTTTCTTAAATTCAATTTCATTTATTTATATTTTTTTTCGGTATATTTTATAAAAAATTTTTATCGGAAATTATTCTCAATTGAAATTTGTTTTGTGCTTTATTTTAAAATCTTATATTTTAATTTAAATTCCATCCTTGCTCATAATATTGCATTATTATTTTCATCATTTTTATTATTATTTTTATCATTTTTATCATTTTTATTATTATATTCATTTTTATTATCATATTACAATGTTATTTTGAAACAATAAATACACTAAATCGCTCTGTTTTATATAAATTCTTTATTAAATACTCCTATTTAACCATTTTTCCCTTTATATCAGCGTCTGTTTTAATAGACTTTTTTTATTTGGGCATAACTTTTAACTTTAATTTTAACTTTAACCTTGTAATGAAACAGGTCTTAACTCTATTATTTAAAATCATTAAATTAACTCATCATTCTTCCTTACCAAATAACGCTAAAAAAATCGCTGAGTAAAAAAAATATAATGGATTTTTAGTTTTTCATTAAATATTTTATTAGATTTATTTCGTTTCATTTTATTTTATTAGGTTTATTTCACTTTATTAGGTTTATTTCACTCCCTACTATAATAGAAAAGCAAAAGGAACGCATATTGCAAGCACTATCGCTGATGCTCCGCATATTAGAGTATTCACTCCTCTGCCACTATAACCATACCGCGATAAGCTTATTATTGATAATACAACCACGCCTATAAAGAAAAAAATGGAAATAAACCATATAACATAAAATATTACTCCAACAATAAGCAAAATTCTTGCTATCTTTAAATAGGTATCATTCCCAATTATATATTCTTCCTGTCTTTCTAATCGACGAAACTCTTTTTCCATAACTCTTGTATTTCTCAAATAAGTTCTAGAAAAACTACCCTCGCTCATCGAATCCTCTGTATTGCTTCCCCTATTTGAATTCATATTTGGATTACTATAAGTATATCCAATTGCCGGCCCGTATATCCAATCCTCTTGTGGATTTAAACTTGAACTTGAAATATCACTAGAAAAATTTCTGCATTCTTCACACATATCCTCATTATCATTAATTTCCTTTCCACATATCGTACAATGTGGCATTTATGTCTACGTCCCCTTATTTTTTTAGTTAAGTTCTTTTATCTTTTATTTAAATTGAATATTTTCCTTTTAATATAAACATTTGAAATATTAATATTCTTCTTCATAGATACCTTAATAAAAATTTTTATCGAAAACTATTATTAACAGAAATTTGTTATAACCTTTTATTTTGTTATTAAACTCATATAGATATTTTAATTTTATCTTTTAATTAACTTAATATTGTTTTAACTCTCTCATGATCTCTTATTTTCACCTTTTATTTATATTCCCCCATTATATATCCTGAAGTGTAATCATTATCGTTATTTAACACAGAATCTCAATCCTAAAAATTCTATATAATCTCATTTTTAAAAAACAGAAAAATTTTTTAAATGATCTATTAATTTATTTCATAAAATAATCTAATACCTAAAGGAGGTACACTACAAAGACGAAATAATAAGAAAAAATCTCACTACATCGGATTAAAAATTAAGAAACACAGTAACTCAATATTAAAATATTAACTGTCAAGGATAATCCTATTATCTAAAATAGAGCCGGCGTGGCTCAGCTAGGTAGAGCGATCGGCTGTTAAAATCCACCAATAATATAGAAGAAGATTAGTGGGTCTTCGCCGAAACCGATTGGTCGTAGGTTCGAGTCCTACCGCCGGCGCTAATTAATAAGATGCTCCGATGGTGTAGTGGCAAGCATTGCGGGCTTTCGTAAGCGAAAGCTTGGAGATACCCGCAGATCCCGGGTTCGAAATGCTTGAGAATCTCTTGCACGAAAATCCCGGTCGGAGCATCATTCTATTTATTTTTTAAACTGAGATTTAGAATTTTTTCAAATTACATTATTAGATAGAAATATACGAATATTTAATAGACCATTAATAGGAAATAATCTTATTTTTCATGAAAATGGAGGGATTTTAACCATTTTGATTTGCAGATAAAAATAATATAAGAGGCAATTAAAGTGGTTCTATATCCTCGAAATCTTCACGAGTTTCAGGGACAATTTTCCATAGTGAGTATTTTTGTTTTTGGAGTTCTTTATGTTTTTTATGGAGGAATCGGAATACCTTACTATGAGTGGCGCCTTGAATGAGGAGCATAATAGCTTTTTTAGCAACTTTGAATGGTTGAAATTCTCCGATAATAGAAACGGTATTACCATAGACGGATATATAAGTATCAGTTAATTTTTCGATCAAGGCGCGACTTTTACCTTCATTTCCGATAATGCGGCCTTTGATGCGGTGGATACTTTTTTTACTATTAAAGAACTGTTCAAGGTCAATAACTTCAAAATAGACGTCATCGTCGAAGAGTTTAAAAGCGCGTTCTGGGCTGAATCCTCGTCCGATAGCTTTGACAATATCCCTTGCTTTCCAGAGATTGACGATACCATCAATATCTTCTTTGGGGATAATTTCGACAGAGCCATCTCTGCTATCAATTTTAATAATAGTATTAGTTTTTTTCTCGATAGTTTTTTTGGTTTTTCCATCTTTTCCAATGAGTACAGCTATTCTTTTTTTAGGGATTTTAATAAAAGCGGAGGACATAATTTAATCACCACGACAAATTTGATCAAAAATAATTTTGGGTTCAGGAATATTGAGTTTTAAGTTATTAGAAAAGTACCAGCATATATTTTTAATATCACGGATTAAAAGTTTAATGGAATTTGGGTGTTCAAGAGGGACAGCTTGAGAGATATCAATAAAAACAGGTTTATTATTATGCATTAAAATATTGAATTCGCTAAGATCACCGTGCACGAGGTGTGCAATATTATATAGGCGATCAATGTAATTAATAATGATTTTGAAAGTTTTATAAGGCTTTTTTAAAGTGAAGTCTTTAAGTTTTGGAGCTGGTATATGGTTTTTACCTATGAATTCCATTACTAGGACATTATCAATAGAAATAATAGGTTTAGGGACCCGTACTTTAGCATCAAAAGCTCTATTGAGATTTTTAAATTCTTTTTCAGCCCATGCATATACAATATTACGTGGTTTTTTTCTAATATTAGTGAATCTAGGGTCTCCCTCGATATAGCTCCACATAAATTGGATTTCAGCACTTTTTATCCGATATATTTTAACGGCAAGATCATTTCCTTTTGGATCTGTAGCTCGATAAACATTAGCCTCTTTACCGGTGGAAATTGCTCCAAAAATTTCGTTAATTATTTTTTTTCTCATTAAGTTAACAAGGATTTTACGGGTTCGGAGATCGATAACATCTTCTACGGTAGCAAGATCTTCGGATCTTTTTTGTTTAATACGTGTTTTATCGAGTTTTTGTTCGAGTTCGTCGATCTTTTTTTCCAAATTAGTTAACCTCAATTTAGGATCTCTGATTTTGCCATAAATGCAAGGCGATTTCAGAAGATCTATGTTCTTTCCATAAATTTAAGAATCTATAAATAGTTTTATCGGAAGAATAGACATCAGCTTGTATTTCAGATTTTTTCTTAAGTACAAGTAGAAATGAATTATTTAATTTTTGAATATATTTCTTTTTAATAATAATAGGGTCAGACTCGTTAAAAAACTTTGAGATAATAGAGGCAGCAATTTCTCCAGATAGCATTGAATAAGGAATCCCTTTACCGCTTAAAGGATCGACGAATCCAGCGGCATCGCCCACAACAAATAGATTATTATCAAATAAAATGGTGCGTGATTTAGTTGGGACAAGATGCGCTACTTTTTTAATGAGAGATGCACCATTAATAAATTCTTTAATATAATTAAGAAAATTTTCAAATTCAATTCTTGAATTTTTGATCATGGAGAGTTGAGAGCCCCAACCCACGCTTATAATATCCCTTTTAGGAAATATCCATCCATAACCACGTCTGGATATTTTTTTACCAAAAAATAAATGGATGTTATTTTCACCGAACTTCTTGGAAATTAATTTATGAGACATTTTCATTTCATATTGAATTGTGAGTGCAATATCAGCGGGAGCAAATTTTTTCCAGCCGAGAGATTTAAGCACGGTAGAGACACTTCCATCTGAAGCTATCAAAAATTTGGATTGGTAGATACCATTATTTGTCAGAACTTTAAATCCGTTGGAAGTCCGATCCACACCAATACAAGAAGTTGAATCTTTTAAGGTTATTCCTGCGTTTACGGCTTTTTTTGTGATATAAAAATCGAATTTATCTCTCCAGACTACAGCACCTTTTCCAGATCTATTAATAATTAGATTATTATGATATAATACTAGTTGATTAAACCTGCGTTCAATGAGGGTATCTGGTAATTTTAATTCGTCAACTAATTCTTGGGGTATGGCTCCGCCGCATGGTTTGTATCTGGGTAATTTCTCTTTTTCAAGAAGCAGAACTAAATGTCCTTTTTCTGCGAGTTTTAATGCCGCTGTAGAACCACCTGGGCCCGCGCCTATAACAATTACATCAAACATTTTTATTCAATTCCGTCGAGTATATAAATTTGGTCTTCATAAATAATGCCAGATAATTTAGATTGAGGTAAAATGTTAGTAAATTCGTTAGATTTCATAACCTCATAAATTCGGAAGGTTTTTTCATCCATTATTTGAATGATATCATCATATGTACTGACTACAACGAAATGGTCCAAGTTATCTTTAGTTCTAATGATATTATAATTAAACTCTTTTTTAAGAGGTTGGACTTTGCTGGCTTTTGTTTTAAGGTTAATCATATAAATTAGATTATTTTTTATTGAACGGATTAGAAATAACTGATCTTGAATAGAGATAATATCGCCTATAGAAAAATCGGATATTTTAATGTTTATAATAAATCTTTCTGATTTTTTACCATGTTTCGTGTCTTTTTTTTCAGATCGGGTGTATTCGCGCATTATAGCATGCCATTTGGAGGAAATTATTCTTGCGACATTTTTTGCTAGTAATTTGGAACCAAAATAGAATTTAATATTATTCTTTTTAAAAGTATATTTAGAAAGATAAGCATCAGACCTTGAGAATCTAAGTTTCTTAATTTCATTTTCAATAATTTGCAGAAATTTTTGATATTCGGAATTTAGAAATCCATTCTTTTTTGAAATATTGATTACTGCCTCATAATATTTTCTTTTAATATTAGAACACGTATCACATCTTGTAAACTCGACTCTTATAGGAATCCGTATAGAATCTATTAATTCATCATTAAAAAGGGCAGAAAATTTTTTAGCAATGATTTGAAGAGTAAATTTCCTGTTAGTCCATAACAACTCAGGAGTTATATCAAAAATAAATTCTAACTCGGTATTTTCATCGATTTCAATGAAATTCTCAATCATATTAAATAAAATCTCATTTATATAATCATTAAACTCTGTTTTTATAGGATTTTTCCAAGTTTTGAAAAAGTATCGATAACATTCTTTACAGATTTTTATAGGATTAGATTTAGACTTTTGTCTAACTATGGGTGAAGATTTAATATAACAATCTTTACACCTGTTATTAACCAAGATTACATTCTTTTTTCCACATTCAATACAGAATCTTATCCCTTTTTTAGAAATTATGTCCACCCTTTTGAATTTTAAAATAAGAATAGAGGAGAATTGTAGGTTTATAAGTTAGTAAGATACATTTATATAACATATAAATGAGCGATAATTAGCACCTTATGCTTTGGGCATGTGGGACATCTCCTATCCAGATAATAGCACTTTTATGAATAATTTTAAGTTCAATAGCTTTTCTAATAATATTTTTTCCAACAAGGTTAGTCATGGTAGCATTTTTTAAATTATTTATACATTTTTCATCCTCGATATGAATTTTATTATCTCCATAAAATCTAGAGGAGATCGTAATTTTTTTAATACCATCTTTTATGGTTTTATTTAACAATTCATAATCACAAACCGCTACCAGTAAGTCTTTTCCACTTTTAGTGATTTTCATTGACACAAACAAAATATTAACCTTATTTTTGTTTATTTTTAAGAGATGTACAATAATTCAATGGAATTTTATATAAATTTTAATTAAATAGCAGATTTTAAGGATTCTTTAGCACCACATGCGTCGCACTGAATAAATAAAAATTTATCCTCTTTGATTAGTCTAGTATCAGGTCTATGACATACTGGACAGAGAACGTATTTATCAGCATAACGTTTAATAAGAGAATTTAATAAAAATTCATTAAATTTTCCGACAAATATAGCTCGACCGCCTTGGATATTGCCACGAGTTGCCAGTTCTCTATTTAAATATTTTAATAGATGAGATGGGTCTCGATTCAATAATTCTGCAATCTCCTTAAAATTTTGAATTATTGTCCTATTGCCCTCTGAAAATAAATCCACTTTTTTAATTGTAAATCTTGCATATTCAAATACTTTTTTAGGGATCATTGATCGAGCCCTATCTAAATAAGAAATATATTCATCTAATTCAGTCATCTAATCACCATTTCATGTCT
>CAZYEE010000023.1:0-20366 GCA_964646355.1 uncultured archaeon
TTGAAAAATTTGAAAAAGGAATTTGAAAAATTTAGACCTAATTTTGTGGGGATAAGCGTCAATTTTTCCAATCAAATATATCATGCAAATGCTATAGCTAAAATAGCTAAGGACATTGGAGCTAGAGTTATCATGGGTGGCTGGCATGCTACTGCGGTTCCCGAAGATACATTGTCATTTCCGTGGACAGATATTGTTATTCGCGGTGAAGGAGAATTAGCACTTAGAGAGTTAATTCAAAAAGGAAACCCTTCTAATATAAAAGGAATTTCTTATAAAAAAAATGGAAAAATAATTCATAATCCTGATCAAGAATTGTTAAATTTGGATTTATTTAGTCCGCCTGCACGAAATTTTCGTCCAAAATTTGCTGATAAATATTACAACTTTTTCGGAGTTGCAGTTGATTCGATGGAAACAAGTAGGGGGTGCCCATTTAGATGTAAATTTTGTAATATACATAATTTTTATCGCCATAAATACCGAACGCGTCCAATTCATCAAATTATTCAAGATTTAAATCAAATTGAAAATTCAACAAAATTAATTTATATAATAGATGATAACTTTACGGCTTATAGAAGCCATGTAATCAAAGTATGTAATGCAATAATTAAAAGAAAAATAAAGAAAGCATTTATGAGCACTTCACGCCTTGATCAAGTCGTTAAGCATCCGGAAATTTATGAATTAATGGCAAAGGCAGGATTCATTTTTGCATTTGTAGGAATTGAAAGTTTTTCCAATAAAACATTAAAAAATTTAAATAAACAGCTTGAATTGAAACAAATTCAAAAAGGTATAAAAATTTTACATGATTTAGGGTTTATTATTCAAGGAAATATAATATTGGGCGCAAATTTTAATGACACAAAAAAGGATTTGGAATTGACATTACAAATCGCAAAAAGTCTGGATATAGACATCCCAACATTCTCTTTACTTACGCCATATCCTATGACAGCCCTCTGGGATGAAGTTAATGAAAAAGGACTTCTTCTTGATAATATTAATTGGCATAGTTTTAATTGGAATAACCCCATTATTAAATATCTACATTTATCTCCTGAAGATTTGAAATATTATTTAAATAAAGCATATTTCGAAGTCAAACGGTTTAAAAATCCAATAAATAAATTAATCAACATAATTAAAGCAAGAGGATTATCCTTCTTTATTTCAACTTTTATAACACAAGGAGGTATTAAATCATTAACTCGTTTCATAAAAAGAATATATCCTGGCTTTTTTAAATAAAATTAAAAAAATGGCGAGTCTACAGATGAAGATTAATAATGATATGAATAAAAAAATTGAGGAATTAAGACAATTTGCAATAGAAAATGGTGCAGATAGTAATTTGACAAAAATAATTCAAATAGAAAAAATAATACTTCCTAATTGGACAAGGTTTAAGTGTATTTTTGGATGCGAGATGTACGGTAAAAATTTATGTTGCCCACCTTATATTCCAGAACCAGACAAATGGAGAGATTTTATAAAAGATTATAAGTATGCATTATTAGTTGGATTTCATGGAGATGGGTCTAAATATTTAGAGGAAAAGAAAAAGATAAATAAAGTATTGTTAAATTTAGAACGAGAAGCATTTTTAATGGGATTTCCAAAAGCTTTTGCATTGTTTGCAGGACCTTGTTTATTTTGCAAAAAATGTATCGTAAATTCACCGGAATTTCCAAAGAATATAGACCTAAAAAGTGCAAAAATATATTGTAAACATCCAAATAAAGCACGCCCATCAATGGAAGCTATTGGGATAGATATTTTTGGTACTATAAAAAAGTTAGGACTGGAATTAGAAGTAGTAAGAGAATATAATGGAGAGAAATTAAAACATTATGGACTATTATTGATTGAATAAAAAAAATAATTATAAATAAAAAAGTTTTATTATGTAAATTAAAAGAGTTAGATGGGAATCATAATGAGTAAAATAGAAAAGAAACTTAGAACAGATATAGGGAGTTTGCCTTTATTAGAATACCATAATATTAAGCAAATATCAACACATCATCATGCAGGGCCAAAAAATCATATGGATTTTGTATCTATTGGACCGAATGAGTCGTATAAATTTGAGAAAATAGAGGGTCCAGGAATAATCAATTGTATCTGGTTTACAATAAGTCCATATTGGAGAGGAACAATCGGATTAATCTGGAATTTATATAAATTTATGAAGTATAGTCAAATGGACACATTAAAAAAGGTTATTTTAAAAATTTATTTTGATGATGAAAAAAAGGCGAGTGTAGAGGCACCCCTCGGAGACTTTTTTGGAGTTGGATTTGGGAAATATATCCATTATCATTCAAGATATTTGGGTATGACAAGCGGTGGATATGTGTGTTATTTTCCTATGCCATTTAGGAAGTCATGCCAGATAGAGCTTGTGAATACGCATAAAAAGTATAAGATTATGAATTTTTATGGGGCAATTACTTACGAGAAATTAGAAACATTTCCGGAGAATTTTGGGTATTTTCATGCAGAATATCGGGAGGAGATTCCATGTACAAAAGGAGAACCGTATGTAATACTAGATACAACAGGTGTTGGACATTATGTAGGAACAACATTGAGTATGCATGGTTATAGTTGGGGATTATGGCACGGAATGATGATTGGAATGTTATTTTTAGAAGGTAACTTGAAAATTTTTAAGGACGATGACCCTGAAGATATACCGTCATATGAATCAACAGGAACGGAAGACTATTTTCTCTCGGGGTGGTATTTTAATAAGAATAAATTCTATGCACCATTACACGGTGTCACAGTCCGTACTAGAAGATGGGATGCATTATTTAGTAGAAGTAAAGTAACAGCTTATAGATTTCATGAGCCTCCGATTTCCTTTAATAATAAAATAAAAGTAATAATTCATCATGGAGAATTTGATGAAGTAAAAGCGGATTATTATAGTGTAGCATATTACTACAAAAAAAGATGAAAATATTTATTATTTTTTTGATGTATTATACTTTTTCTTGTTTTATTCTTTTTTAAAATCATCCAAAAATTTTATTTCGTACAATATTTACAATAGACAGAATTGCTAGAAAAATTTATAATTATTAATTGAGAGGTTTTTTTAAAAATAGAAGGGTGTCTATTATGAAAATTGAAATATCAAAAGAAGACTCAGAATATATGTATAATTTTATAGGAAAAATTATTGATGAGGTAGGACCGAGAATTCCTGGAAGTGAAGCTGAGGCAAAGGCTGCAGAAATAGTTAAAAAAGAGTTAGAAAAAGTTTGTGATGAAGTAACTATTGAAACATTCAAATTTCATCCAGATGCATTTTTAGGATGGCTTAAAATAGTTGTTATTTTAATAGTATTATCATTGATTTCATTCTTTACGATTTTGTTTTTCCAGAATAGTCCATATTTCTATTGGATATCGATAATATTAAGTTCAATATCAGCAGGATTAAACATTATAAGTTTTCTGATAATATGGAACGAGTTTTTTAATTATAGGGAATATATTGACAGGTTTTTTAAGGAAAAGGAATCTCAAAATGTAATTGGAAGAATAAAAACGAAGGGTGAACCGAAAAAAATATTAATATTTTCAGGACATCATGATAGTGCTCGGCAATTTAATTTGCTTTGGTATTTTAAATGGGGATATTTCTTAATATTGTTTACTGCCTTAATTGTACTATTTGCATGGATTATCATATCATTAATCAATTTAGGGCTTACGATTTTTGGAATCGCTACATTTTTTCATGCTTCAGTTAGATGGATGACTGTTGTTGCAATTCCGGTATTAATAGCATGCTATTTTTTTGTTTGGCCTGGAGAAAAAGCGAATAAAGTCCCCGGAGCAGTTGATAATTTATCTGCAGTTGCAACGGTCCTTGGTCTTGGTAGATATCTAAAGAAACATCCTGAAGTCATTCCTGAAGGTATTGAAATAAGATTAATCTCTTTTGGAAGCGAGGAAGCAGGGTTAAGAGGTGCTTATAGATATGCTGAGAGACACTTAGAGGAACTGAAAAAATATAATGCAGAAGTCGTAAATATGGACGGATTAATGAGTACTAAAACGATTTTTGTGATAGAAAATGAGCCTACTACCAGAACAAAACATTCCAAGGAAGTTGTTCAAAAGATAATAGATGCAGGTGAAATGGCGGAAATTCCGATAAGAAGATTTGGTTCTGGAACTATTGAAAAAATAGCGGGACAACTTAGTGGAGGTACCGATGCAGCTGCATTTTCAAAAGCAAAAATTAAAGCAGCAAATATAATGTCAATGGAAATTAAAAAGTTTGTCAAGTTTTATCATCAACCTACAGATACCTTGGATATGATAGAGAAAGGATCATTAGAGCTCGTACTTTCAATATTAATAAATTATATTAAAAATTCAAATAAATGATTAAACTCAGCACTTAATTATTAACTATCTTTTTTCTCATTCATATTTTTAAAATAGTTTAAATATTAAGATTTAAAACAAATTTTAATGATAATATTAAAAACTAATGGCTTTTTATTATTTGTTTATCATTTAAAAATAGATTATTTTGTTGTAAATCGAAGAATCTATTTATTTTCATTTAAAATCTTATTTTAAAGTAGGTGAATCTTCTAATTTTTTGCAACTATTAAAAACACGAGTTTAAATATCTACCTTTTAAATTAAAAGATAAAAATATAGAGGTAATAAAAATGCAATCATTAGAAAAAGTAAATTTAGTAATCCAAGAATTGGTAATGAATCAACCTACAATTAACGGTATTGCTTTAATGAGTAAAGAAGGTTTAATAATTCAATCTGCATTGGATGATTCTAATGAAGATTTTGTTGCAGCTGCTGGTGCTATATTATATCATTTAGGAACAAGCACTCTTGAATGTTTACAAAAAGGGTCTACAGATATGGTATTTGTAAAGGGAGTGAATGGATATATAATAGTATCTGCAGTATCCAGGGATATAATAATGTTAGTATCTACTTCTACTTCTGAAATACAGATAGGTACTTTAATGTTTGAGGTTAAAGAAGCCATAAAAAAATTTGGAGATCTAAATTTAAACTTCTAATTGAGAATTTAATATAATATATAAAAATAATAACCTTTATGAAAAATTATTTGAATTTATTTTATCTGAGCCATAAGAATTCAGAGCGAATCGTTGTAAAAATTTAAATTATTATTGTTAAAGATAAATAAAAAAAGAAAAAATGCCCGAAATAGATTAAAAAACCAGATTAAAACTGAAAAAGGTCAAAATAATAGATGTGGTTGTACAAAAAACGCGTAGCCCAGAGATGATGCAATAATTCCAAGTATGATAATAGAAACAATGTTTCCAATGTAGAAGAAAATATTAAACCAAATTATTCGTTTATTTTTAAAACTGAAGTTATATTTGAATTTTTTTAATAATAATATGGTGAGAATCGTAATTGGAAATACAATGATAAAGAATTTTGAGCACTGACCTTCTGCTACTGCGATTCCGAATCCTCCACCAATCAGAAAGCCCCAGATAGGGAATCCTTTAAATTCTAAAGATACCATTTCAGGCTCTTCTTTATGGAATTCGCGTATCATTAATAGGATATAGAATATAAATATGCCAATATGAATTAAGAAATGTCCCACTATTTCATCTAGCCAATATATAAGAACACTAGTAGGATCTGGGGGTGTTACAGGTTGATTTTTAATCGTATTAAATAAATTTGCTGTGAAATGTATACCGACTCCCAAGATTGTAATGGACAATGAAACATAAATCAAAAGTTTGAATAAAGTTTTGTATTTAATCTCGGATTTATCAGGCAATTTTTCAATTGCAGTGTAAGTTAGAAAAAAGAATATCGCTATAAACGGGGTATTCAGTATTAATTCGATAAGTGAAGCCAATCCCAGTTGAGTTGTAAAAAACTGAGTGAATCCATGGTCTTCGGAAATAGGGACGCTGATCGTGATAGGAAACTCAATTTGACTTATCACAACAAGGAGGAGCCCATATATACCGTAAAATAAGATGGACCAGAGTATAGGTCTGTTTGCAATTTTTCTGTTTTCAGACATAAGAATCATCTAGAATGTTATACTAAAGGAAATAATTTTATTTTAATATCATTAGACAACTAGTTTTTTATACATTTCTCTCAATTATTTGGTAATACTGAATAAACCGATGACTAAAAATTTGAAAGAAAAAAATGAATAAATAATATAATAAATTAGAATCATTAACAATATTGATTAAATGGGGGGATTTATTATATGAAAACGATTCATTTAGCTAATTCAATAAAATTTTTTAAAAGTACTAACCCTTTCTTGCTGGATTTTTCTGGATGGAATTGTACTAAATAGAGATTTTTATTTTGAATAATGGAAGGGAAATCAATGATATAATTTGTTTTTGCTACAATGAGATTTGAATCTTTAGGAAGTCCATAATAAGAATGAACAAAATAAAAATATGAATTATTTGGAATGTTTTTAATGATCGGTGATTCTGGATTCTGGATCTTAATGGTATTCCACCCCATATGAGGTACTGGATCAGTTGGAGACTGTGGAAATCTTATTACATCACCTTCTATAAAGTTTAAACCCTTGAATATTCCGCCCTCAAAGCTTCTTGTAAAAAATATTTGTAATCCAAGACAGATACCAAGGATTGGTCGTCCAGAATTAAAAAAATCTTCGATCGCAGTCTTAAAAGGAAGTATGTTCTCGATTGCAATTTTGAATGCACCTACTCCTGGAATTACAAGGGCATCATAGTCAAATTTTTCTGTAGGAGTGTCAATAATTTCTACATTACTTCCTGCTCTTTCGAGCCCTTTTTTGATACTATATAAATTACCCATTTTATAATCGATTATGCAAATATCGACCATGACTATCTACACCTTCTTAATATTAGAATAAAAGAATATTTAATTAATTTTAATGATAAATTGACGGAGGACTTACCAGATAAATATAGAAAAATTGAAAATATATTAACAATCAAATTAGAATTGATTAAAAATATGAGATAATCAAGTAGAATGTTCACTGTCTTAAAGTACACCTTTAGTGGATGGTATTACACCAGATATTCTATCATCTTTACTGACTGCAATTTTTAAGCTTACAGCAAGAGCTTTGTAAACAGCCTCTAACTTATGGTGATCATCTTTTCCCTCTAATACAGTTATATGTAAGTTCATATCTGCGTTCATTGCCAAGGCTTCAAAAAAGTGTTCGATTAGACTAACAGGAAGATCTTCAACTATATCAGAGTTGCAGTTAAGATTATAAATACAATATCCTCTGCCACCTAAATCAATAGCTACTCGTGCTAGAGATTCATCCATAGGAATTATTGCATATCCAAATCTTTTAATACCTTTTTTATCGCCTAGAGCTTTTTTGAGTGCCTGTCCTAAAGAAATTCCAACATCTTCAACTAAATGATGCTCTAAATCTCCAATTGCTTTCAAACTAATATCAATCAAAGAATGTTTAGACAAAGTAGTAAGCATATGAGTAAGAAATTTATTATCTACCTTAATATCAGCTTGTCCGGTACCATCAAGATTTATTTCTAACGAAATTTGAGTTTCGGAGGTATTTCGCTCTATTTTTACATTTCTCAATTTTATCACACATTTAATTTTAAGAGTTTACAACTATAAAAGAAATCTAGCTAAGTAACTCATTTAATATATTCAATATTTTTAGATTGGTATCTCTTCTACTGATTGTAATTCTAAAACAATTTTCAAGTAATGGTAAATTGCTTCGGTCTCTAATTAAAATATTGTTTTTGAAAAATTTTTCAACAAGTTCCTTAATAGTAATATCTTTTTTAAGTAATTTGAGCATAACGAAATTAGTTTCAGAGGGATAAACATGAATACCATCAATTTCTTTAAGTTTGGATATCATCCATTCGCGTTCTTTTTTAATCTTACTTACTATAGACATTATGTAATCATAATCCTTATACATTTCAAATAATAAAGCTTGAGCTATAATATTAAAATTATATACTTTACGGATAGATCTTAAATATGAGATTATTTCTGAATTTCCTATTGCATATCCAGCTCTAATACCTGCAAGTCCCCAAGATTTACTATATGATTTTAATACGATCAAATTATCAAATTTTTTAGTTAATTTTGCATCTTTTGTGAGTGAATATTTTGCAAAATCAACATATGCTTCATCGACCACTACAATCCTATCGGTAGATTCTAGAAGTTTGATAATTTTTTCAAGTAAAAACTGATTTCCTGTTGGGTTATTGGGTGAACATATAAAGATTAATTTTGTATTTGATTTAATATTCGAGATAATTTTATCAATATTGAGTGAAAAATCATTATTAAGAAGTACTGGAGTATATGATGCTCCTATCATACTTGAAGAATATTTGTACATGCTGAAAGTGGGTTCAATTACAATGAGGTCGCTTTTATGGTCTAAGAACATCCGAATTATGCAATCAATGAGATCATCGGTCCCATTTCCCATAATTATTTCATCGATTTCAACTTTTTCATGTGTAGAAATAACATTTCTGAGCTTATAAGATTGAGGATCTGGATATCTGGTAATATCAATAGTTTCAATTGCATCGATTAATTTATTTTTTAACCAATTTTTATCAATGAAATCATTCTCATTAGCATCAACTTTAATAATAGCCTCAGGTGGTATGCCTAGTTCTTCTGCTAGCATAGGAATAGAGATTTCGCCAGCATAAGGTTCAAAATTTTTTAAATAGCTACTAAGAAGCTTTTTATATTTTTCAAATTTAGTCATTGGGCTCATTCTTCTAATCTACCTAACATAGCTTTTTTATGAGCTTCAAGCCCTTCTATATCTGTAAGTGAAATAATTGTATCTTTTAAATTTATAAGTCCTTGCTTTTTACAAAAAACTACATCAATAAATTTCCCGAAACTGTAAGTAGATAGTCCAGAATGATACTTGGCAAGTCCACCGGTAGGTAAGACATGATTTGATCCAGCTGCATAATCTCCAACTACTACTGGTGAATAAGGGCCCAGAAATATCGCACCTGCATTTTTAACTAGAGGTAAGTATTTTTCAGGATCTTCTAGATGAATCTCTAAATGTTCAGGAGCAATTATATTAGATATTTGAAACATCGATTCAATACTTTCGGTATAAAATAGATAACAATTATTTTGGAGCGATTTTGCGATTATTTCAGATCTCTTATAATTTTTTAGATTTGTTTTAAGTAATTTGAATACCTCATCAATAATCTCTTTTGAGTTAGAAACTAAAAATGTAAAAGTATTCGGGTCATGTTCAGCTTGCGAAATTATATCAGCTGAAATAAATTTGCTATTAGCGTGTGAATCTGCGATGATGAGTATTTCACTAGGGCCAGCTGGGAGATCAATTGCTACATCATTATTTACCAATAATTTGGCTATATTCACATATATATTTCCTGGGCCCACAATTTTTTCTACTTTAGGTATGCTTTCTGTCCCATATGCAAGAGCTGCAATGGCTTGGGCACCTCCAATTCGATATATTTTATTTACTCCCGATTCATTAGCTGCAATTAAAACTGCAGGGCTGACCTTTTTTTCATTATTTGGAGGAGTGGTCATAATAATTTCATTTACTCCCGCAATTTTAGCAGGAATGGCAGTCATTAGGACTGTAGAAGGGTAGTTGGCAGTTCCTCCAGGAATATATATACCAACTCTGTCATAAGGTACAAATATTTGCTTGACTTCTACACCGACTTCTGTTACTACTGATTTAATCCCATTAAGCTGTATTCTATGGAATTTTTCAATATTTCTTTTAGCCCTTCTTATTGACTCAATAGTTTTATCATCTAATTTGGTATATGCATCTTGTATTTCGGACTCTGAGACAAGAAGCTCATCGAGATCGAGTTTAATACCGTCAAATTTCTCAGTATAAATTAAACATGCAGAATCGCCATTATTTTTGACATTATTAATAATTTCTTCAATTTTATCCTTATACTTTTGATAGGATAACCTACCTCGGCTAGAAATTTGGTCCAATAGCTTTTTAATTTCGTCTTCTTTTGTTAATATTTTGACCATTTTTTGATCACACAATTATTCTATTTATCATTCTATCAATTCATCTCTTCGCTTGTCAGTCCATATTTTTATTTATTTACCTATCTGCTTGTCTATCTATATCTCTACCAACTTATCTAACTATTCAAGACATTCTTCAAGCTCAGAGAACGATGGCAAAATTTGTCGTGGTTCATGAACTACAATTCCTTCGGCATATTTTCTAAGAACCGGTAATAATTCAATAAATTTGTCTTTTTGAATAATTGTATTCAATGCACTCCAACCTTCTACACCAATTAGCGGAGATATTGTCGGCTTTTTAAGAGCGGGAAGCTTATCAAGTAATTTTTCAATATTTTTGTTTTCAATGTTCAAAAATATGTGCAATTTTTTACGTGCTTCAACTACTCCTTTTAATAATAATGCTACATCTAATATTTTTTCACGTTTCCAAGAGTCTTTCCAGGATTCAATATTAGCAATAAGTACTGCAGAGGACTGAGCAATTCTGTCGACTATTTTTAGCTCATTAGCTGCAATAGTTGTTCCAGTCTCGGTATTATCAAAAATGGCTTCGGCATCTTCAGGGGGTTTTGCTTCTGTTGCTCCAAAAGATAAAATAAGTTTGACCATGTCAATCTCGCCTGTTTCCCACCATGGCGTTATAACTTTTGGTTCTTTATTACCAAAATATTTTTGATATGTTTTATTATCCATGATATACTTTTTACAACTAGATAAATATTCAGTAAATATTCTGACTGGCTTATTTTTACTTAAAAATTTGTTTAATAGATCAGATAATGAGTTCACATCGTCCCATTTATCAGGTACGGCTAGCACTAAATTTATTCTACCGTACTCCAAATCTAATATTTTCTTAACATTTGCATTTGTTTCAACAATCCAGTCATTTCCTGTAATTGCAAGGTCGTGAGCTTGTTGAGCAACCATAGTAGGAATTTCCTGAGGACGTAGGATTTTTATTTCAAGTTCTGGATCATTACATTTGGGTCTGTAAGATCTTTTACCGTTTGTTATTACATAACCAGCTCTCTTAAGTAATGCCATAGTAGCTTCTTGTAAAGAGCCTTTAGGTATTGCAAATTTTAATTTTCTTCTTTCAGACATCTATGATCACCACTTACTTAAATAAACTTTTTTAAAATTTAAAAAATCTGTGAAACTAAGTGAGGAAAAAAACAATTTTATACTCAAAAAATTACTTCTATTCCAGATGAACAAAATACCTTCTCATTAGTTTCACCATAGAAATGATGAATAGAAACTACTAATGATGGTATATAAATTTTTGTATCTAAAAATTAAAAAATAAATACAAATAAAAAAATTCTATTTTAGTAATTATCCTTTAATTTTGTTTTTTATTGATTCTGCTTGTTCATTAAAAATTACAGCATCATCTATTTTTTCTAAATAATAAGAGAGTTTCGCTGCTTTTCTCAATGCGGCATAAACACTTTTATAATCCTTAGATTTCCATAATTTACGTATTTGGTTTATAGTTTCTTGGAGTGTATCTTCAACTTTCTTTTTATAGACAGGATTTGCTTTTATATTGTCAATAATGCTTTCATATTTTAGTCCTGTTTGCAAAATATCTTCAGATTGTTTAGTATAAAGTTCTACAGCCTTTTGGTCGCCTATTTTTTTAGAAATATCGATAACTTGTTCTAATTCTGCAATTGCGTCAAGAAATTTGAATTGATTTAAAAGAGTTTGAACATTCTCTATCATTTCTTTTCTAAATTTCAATAATATTCTTTTTTCTTCATCTGTAATTGTTTCTTTTGCTTGAATTGTAGAAATCTGTTGTTCCCTTGTAGGTTTCTCTAATAGAGTTTCTGCTTTAGGTTTGTCAGGCGTTGTTTGGATTGGTTTCGATGAGATTTCAACCTTAGTTATAGGTTTTTCTGCGGGTTCAGGAATGTTTTTAAGTAGATTTGGTTTATTCTCAATAGTTGGTTCTATTGTTTGATGGGATTGGATGGGAATTGGGATTTCTTGTTCCATTTCGACCTTCTTTTTATTTATTTCTGTCGACTCTTCTGAAACTCTGTCCTTAAAGCCAATAGTTGGTAATTCGGTAGTTTCCAAATCTGAAAGAATTTTTTGTTCTAATTTTTCACGTTCTTTATAAAGATCAGTAGATTCAGGTTCTTTCATTTCTTGACCTTGAGCCTCTAATTCAGAAGTATCGGAAATGATGCTTGTTGGAGCTGTAAAAATACTTTCTTTTCTTTTATGTTTAACAATTACTCCTTTCTGATATAAGGAAACCAGATACTTTTTAGGATCTTCTTTGGTCTTATATTTGCTTGTAATTCTTTTTATGATCTCATCCATATAAAAGAAATCAACTTTCTGTTTTTTGAGTAATTTACGAATTTCTGTAATTAGTAATTTTTCTCTGTTTTCAAGATCAAGAGTTTTTATTATATTTTCATTGATGAGAGCTAATTTATTTGATTCCAAATTTTTTAGAATTTGCTGATTAATATATTCATCTAATGGTTTTCTATTATTTGTTGCGTCAGACATAAATTAGCCTCTACTATTAGTTATTGATAATTACATTTGTTTTAATAATCCATCTTCAATAACAGCATTAATTTTTCCATCTTGAATCAAATTTTGAAGTATTTCAATTATTTCAGATTGTTCTAAATTTAATTTATTTGCAATATCAGAGATTTTTAAAACATCTGAATTGAGTAAAATTTCACCAATCTCATTCATGATTTGAGGATCAGTAATAAATTCACTATTATCCTTGGAGAATCGTCCTATCCCGTCTAGAACAAAAGTACTTAAGATTTCAATTATTGTAGAGGTATCAATTCCTAATTCTTGAGCGATTTTAACTAGCTTAACTCTTCCTGATTGTTCAACTATCCTTAAAATTTTATTTTGGATTTCTTCTCTTGACATTTTTGATTTAGGGAGTTGAGGCATGAAAAATAAAAGTTTTGAGCCTACTTTAAAGAAATTTTCAATTAATTCTCTTGTGATTTTAAAAGGTTGAATATCACCACTCCAATGAGTCAAGTTCTTTTTGAATCTATTTTCAAAATTTAATATGAAATACTTAATATTTGCTCTCAATGATGGTGAGGGAGATTTTTTACAAATAAAAGCAGTTTTAACTAAATTACCTTCACTTAAAGCAATGACAAAACCACCCCATTTGATTTCCTCTAATGGAGTAGTCTGTGAAGAATCTATTTCAGATCCGAAACTTGAAATCGCTTGAAGAAATCCGCTCACTAAATCTGAATCAAACTCAAGTTCTGAACAAGGATAACTAAATAAACATGAGCCTGATTCTTTATGGATTATTAAAACATATTGTAAATTAATTGCATCTTCGAGTTTCTTACTTAAATATTTTGATGTTGAGACACTCTTTTTAACATATTCAATAACTTGAGATCTTTCAAAATATTCATCGACAATTGATCCAGCAATTTTATTATTTTCAATCATTTCAATTAATAACGTTTTTACATGAGATTTGGGTATTTTTAGATGTTCAGCCATTTCATCCAATGAAATTTTTTTATAAATTTTCATTAAACCAATTATTTCATTTTCCAAATATTTAATGGTGGCGAATCCTCTATCTTGTGTGTACCAGCCATTAATCTGTTGATTCTTTATAAAGGATCTAATTGTGTCTCGTAAAATATCTTCAGAAATTTTTAATCGATTTGCAACCTGGCTTAAATTTATTTTGCCCTTTTCATTAATTAAATCCATTAATCTTGTTTGCAAACCTTCTCCTGGTATTATAGTCTGCCCATCCGGGCTATAAAATGCCTTGATAAGCCCTTTTTCTAGAGCTTTACCCACTAAATTCTTGATTTCATTAATTTTTAAATTAAACTTTTTTGAGATTTCCGAAACAAGAGTTGGTCCTTTATTTATTAAAGATATAATCTCCTCTATGAGAAGATCATTATTCATAAAAGTATGAACATCGATGAATTTCCCGTCAATCTCTGGAGTCTTATTAACTAAATTTACTAAAATTAACCTAACTAATCTCTCATCTAAATCAATTTCTTTAGATAATTCACGCAAGTCAATTTTCTCAACTTTTAGTCTATTAATAAGATATTCTTTATATTCAGGAGTTAAACTAATATAAACCTTGGTTATTGGGTCAATTACTCCATTTAATAGTTTCTGTGAAATCAAATCCTTTAACAATGGAAGAATTTTTTCTTTGGGTAAATGTGTTAATTCAGAAACCATTTCATTGGTGAAAATATCACCCCGCTCTAAGGTGTCAATTAAACACCCCAAACAGAATTTTTCACCCTTACCCTCTATGATTTTTAATTGTTGATTGCAATATTTTAACTCATTAGCCTTTAATAAATTATGCACTCTAGCTTTTTCCATCAACTCTTTTGGATTTTCGACTACAATTAAGGGAAACTCTTTAAAAGAATTCCAATCACATTGACTACATTTTAAATATAATTTACTCGGCTCTTCTTTAGTTTTCATAACAAATAGACCATTTCGACATCTAGGACATATCGACTTTAATATGACATGGCATTTTCCGTCCAATATATGATACTCTAACATATTCTCTCTTGTATATTTCAATTTATGCCTTGGACAATAAAAAACTTCATTAGAACCGGTATGCGCCCAACAAAAATGTCTACCACATTCTTCGCAGTGAAAAACTACTTCTGGATCTCCACATATCGCACATTTCTCAGACACTAGTTCCACCTATAGAAATCTTGTTTCATTTTTATTTTCGACTAATATTTCATTACAAATTTATTAATTAATCATAAAAGGGATTTGATTCTAATAATATTGTTTCTTTTTTTACAATTAATATATTTTACAATAATTAAAGCCTTTTTATATTATTATTTTTTAGTTTATTAACAAAATTTAAGTTAGAATTTTCAAGAGTATAAATTTAATAGAAAAAATTCTAAAAATAGAGAAGTGAAACTAAGTTGAAAATTAAATTAGAAAACCTCGCAACGAAATATTCCGAACTAAAATTATCTGATGGTCTCTATCTGCCCGATTTTGAACATAATTTATATAAATTAAGAAATACTTTTGAAGAAATTCTCGGTGTAAGCGAATCAGATAATTCTCTGTTAAAATACTCGGATATTAAAAAATTGGTATATGAACGAGGGTGTGAACAACCACGAATTATAGTACATTTTACCGTAGATTCAATGGGTCTAAATCAATTAATAAAAAAAGGGCACTTTTTTGAAAAATATAGAGAAAACAATGAGATTATAGAGTTATCCTCCTTATTTCCTACAATAACATCCACGATAATGACATCAATCCACTTGGGTCTTCCACCTGAAGAACATGGTATTTTAGGACATAAGATAAGATTTCCAGAAATTGGTGCGGTTGTAAATACGTTGGTCATGAATGTGATTAATGCAGAAGATGGACAAAAAGACTCTTTAGTGAGGTGTGGAGTGGATCCAAAATCACTTTTATGGAAATATTTCCCTACTACATACTACAATTCAGAGAATTATAAACAAATAAATTTATTGCAATTTGATATCGCCATGACAGGACTTTCTCACCTTATGATAGAACCAGAGAGTGTCATTTCGTTTAAGAATCATATTGATGGAATTGAAAAATTAAAATTATTACTAAAAAGAAAGGAGAAAATGTATATTCATTATTATATTGCAGATATTGATGATAATTCGCATATTTATGGTCCGTTTAGTGAACAGTATGATTCGACATCAGAGTTTATTGAATTTTTAATAAAGAAATTTATAAAATCAGTAGGCACATCTATCGCGGATGAGATTATGTTAACAATTACGGCAGATCATGGTCAAAATACTTTAGATGAGGATAAGGTGATTTATTTTGACAATGAAGAAAAAGAGGAATTTAGTAAATATTTAATAGCTCCAATGGGCAAATCAGGAAGAGTAATCCATTTCTATGTAAAGGAAGACAGAATTGAAGAATTTAAAGAGGCGCTACATAATAAAATAGGAGATGGTGGATTGATATTAACAAAATATGATAATATTAGACCATTATTTGCTTCGGATAAGAATCTAGATAGAATATTTCAGCGGTTGGGTAATGTATTCGTGATATTAAAACCAAACTATTCTATAGAGCGGAAAAATAATCAAAAAGAAGAAAATGAATTTATTGAATTTAAAATGAAAGGAACTCATGGCTCACTCTCCTTAGATGAACTTATTGTTCCCTTATTTCTCGATAAAATTTCAAATTATAAAAAATATTGTTGAAAATATAATAAAAAACATAATAAAATTGAATTAGAAAATACAAAATAAACGCATAACAAATTTTTAGGAAAAATTCATTTCCATTTCCTATAAAAATCTTTTATTAAAGTCTCTCGAAAAAAGAATATAAAATATCAGATATCTGGAAGAATAAAAATAAAAATTGAATAATAATATTCTGAGATTGTATTAGAAATGTCTTTAACTCATGAATTGACAAATAAAGAGATTGAGAAGCGATTTTTGAAATATATGAAGTTAAGGTATATGCCGCTTGGAATGTTTTTTTCAAGCGAACTACCTAAGGGAAAAGTTAGATATCAAGGAAAAATAATTAATAGATGTATAGTTGGCCACATTTTTAAAGCAGCAAGTAGAGGAAAAATAAGTATCATTATGCGGGATAAAGGATGTCCTGGAGGTCAATACTGGTCTGGATTTAGAAAAAAATTGCCAAGAGGCTGGGCACTGTTTTTATCCAAAGGTCGAGACGATGTACTTGGTGGTCGAGCCGAACGTTTCAAAAAAGATCCAAAATTAGCAGTTAAGATGTTAAAGGATCCTGGACCTGTAAAATTGCCTGAAAAAACTAATTATATAGTATATCAACGACTTAAGCAAATTCCAGATGATCAGAAAATAGAATTTGTTCTGTTTTTCGTCGAGCCAAATGATATGGCTAAAATAATTACATTAATAAATTATGCTCGACATGTACCACATATTATAAGGGCATCCGCGGGTTCAGGATGTATGAGCTTATTGGTATATCCATTAAATTTAGAAAAATATCCGAATGCTGATGCTGTAATGGGAATATGGGATTGTTTTGCCAGAAGAAATATACCACGGAATATAATAAGTATTGCATTAAGGAGATGGCTAGTTGAAGAAATGGCGATCAATATGCCCGAATCTTTTTTAGCACATATACCACCATTTACAATAAAAGGAGAGATAATTCATTTTTTAAAAAAATATATTCTAAAAAAGTCAAATTAAAAAATTATTAATTAAATCACTTCCATGTTAAATTAAGGTATAAAGAGATATCATTTAAACTTCCTCAAATGTAATTTATAAAAACCTTCCTCAAAATTTTTAAGAAAACATTACTTCTTCTAATCTTGTTTGATCCAAGCCATTCGATTTATCTTTATATTATAAAATTATTAAGAAAATTAAATTAAAAATTATCACTAAAAAGATATCAGTTTTTTTGAAATAAACATTATTAAAAAAGTCAGTATAAGATCGAATCTCAATGGTGAGATTCTCATCACGAAATTAAGATCATTATATATTTGATTTAAAAAAGAATTTAAACTATCCTCTATTAAATTTCTTAAAAAAATTTTTGAAATTTTTTCAGTGAAATCAGATGAAATACAAAATTTCAGAATTGGACAAAAAAATTCTGAAAGAATTAAAAGAGAATAGCAGGATTCCTTTTACACAATTAGCGAATAAACTGAATATTCCAGACACTACACTACACTTCCATGTAAAAAAAATGAGAGAAAATAATATAATAAAGAAATTCACTATAATTCTAGGTGATTTTGGCGAAAAAATTACAGTTTTATTAAAAATAAAAATTGGTGGACATATAATTCGTGAAGTTTCTGAAAATAAAGCAAAAATGTTAGGCGAAAAATTGAAAACAAAATTTAGTTTTATTGCAATATCTGATGATAAAGTCTCAATTTTTGGAATAATAAGCTTAAGAAATGAAGAAGAACTTAATAAATTACTAGTTGAATTAAAAAGGGATCCAGATATTATACAAATTGAACATAATATTTTAGATATTATAAAAGGCAATGAATTTATCAATTTAGAAATTGAATAAATTAAATTAGGTGTTTTTAATTGGAAATAAAAAGAACAAAAAGTGGAATTTCAGGCTTAGATGAAATATTAGGGGGAGGATTCATAGATGGTACAAGTATTTTGGTAGCAGGTGGGCCTGGAACGGGAAAAACAATATTTTCAATGGAATTTTTAGTAAAAGGTGCAATACTCTATAATGAGCCTGGAATTTTTGTCACTTTGGAAGAGAGACCGGATGAACTGCGAAGGGAAGCACTGGTTTTTGGATGGGATTTAAAGAAATTAGAAGATGAAAAAATGTTTGCAATTGTAGATGCAGCCTCAAATAAAGCGGGACTTCCTACAAATGAAAAATATGCATTACGAAGAGGATTTGATGTCAATGCATTAGGACAGGAAATTTATAGGGCATATACCGATTTAAATGCTAAAAGAGTAGTAGTAGATTCTATAAGTGGTTTAGAGGTTCAGTATGAGGGTAGTTCATCATTAAGGGCAGCGATTTTTAGACTCAGTGCATTATTGAGAGAAATACAATGTACATCAATAATTACATGTGAAATGATTGGCCCTCAGAATTATACTAGATTTGGAGTAGAAGAATATATAGCTCAAGGACTTATCCAATTGGATTTGAGAGAAGAAGCTGCTGAATTAAGAAGATATATTCTGGTTAGAAAAATGAGAGGAACTTCTCATTCATTAAAAAGATACCCTTTTGAAATTGGAGAAAATGGACTAATTGTATTGCCTAGTGGAGAGATATAAAATCTTATTTTTTACTCATTTTCGTCTTCTTCCCATCCCAGGACTTTCAAGGCTTCTAGAACAGCCTCTTTATCTGAAATATTAAAGATGTCATCATTAGAGCTTGTTGTACTTGGTGTGGTTGGGGCGCTTGAAGTAAAGGGTACTTGTGTGGTCGGTTTTGATTCTTTCGAGGAGGCAGCACCAATAGCATCAATTAATGCATCGGTATTTACATCAACAGTGGGCGTAGAAGCACCTAATGTTTTTAATGCGTCTTCAAGCTCTGAAGATTCGCTATAAGACGGTGCTGAAACTGGTGTTGGCTGTGTTTCTGGAGCTATAGAAGCACCTGAAGAGATTGAGCTGGGTGGCTCAGATTCCTCAAGCATTGATAATGCATCAAGTGCAGATTCCAGTGCAGCTTTATCACGATCTGATGCCCTAGGCATCGTCTGAACAGGTTTTTGAGGTACATTAGAAGGTGTTATACGTGGAACAGGTGTAGGTGCAGGTTGGCTAGATAATTGTTGTGCTGCACTTACTGTAGGAGCGGGAGTAACAGCAGCGGGGCCTTTTGATTCTACAATTTCTTCTACTTTTTTGCAAAATCTATGAAGTAATGCTAAATAATAGCCCATTCTTGATCCTATTTTACAAGAACCTACTACCATGTATGAACTACCAGCTCTTGTTAGGATTGTATAACCATCATCACCCCTAACAATAATTTCTTTCAATGTTCCATGATTCAATTGTTTTAATGTTGTTTCTCCCAGATTTACTAGAGCAGCTGATGCTGCAGAATATACATCAGCGTCTAGATCCCCTGAAACTGCACATGCTATTCGCATCCCTTCAAGAGTTACAACCGCAGTTGCTTCTAATTCAGTATGACTCTCCAGGTTTGATAATAGCTTTTGTAAGGTATGAATTTGATTTTCTGTTAATGCCATTTTTCATCATTTTATTATTTTTAAGTATAATATTTAAGATAATACATAAATATAATATAATATTTAATTTGATTCAAATTTTTATGATATAAATGTTAAGATTTATTGATTTTTTAACTTTAATTTATTATTTTCATTATTATTATTAAAACGGTTTTATAAAATGGTTTTACTAGTTTTATTTACTAGTTTAATTAAAAATATAAAATTGTATAAAAATATTTTACTATTAAAATCTTCAATTAAATTATGGTCTGATAATTAAATTATAATTGTTTTTAATTATAAAATTGCAAAAACAAAACTTTTTTGTAAATTTGTTTATCAGAATTATAGTAAATAATATAAAAATTTTACCTATTTTACCTATTTTTATTAACTATAATAAAATATTCAAATA
>CAZYEE010000023.1:20466-22829 GCA_964646355.1 uncultured archaeon
TAAAAATTTTACCTATTTTACCTATTTTTATTAACTATAATAAAATATTCAAATATTAATTTATCAAAACATAAAAAATGAAAAAATGGAGGTATTTGATACATATTATAAAATAAGAGTTTTTTAATTATTTTGATCTTTTATTTACAAAATTATGGAATAATTTTTTTCTAATAGAAAAATAAAATAGTAGAAATAAATAAAAATATTAATAATAAACCTATTTTATTGACTTATTTCTTTTATTTTATTTTTTACCCATTCGATTTTGTCTTCAAGCCCGGCTTTTTTATACCAACCAATAGCTTGGTTTAATAATTGTTTTGCTTTTTCGGGCTCTCTACATCTAATATGTTCATCTGCGAGTTCACACAGATAATCGCCTTTTTTCTTGGCATATTCTAACCATTGAGACATGAAAAAAGTTTCCTCCTATTAAGGTTTTTGAAATTTAATTTTTAATGCCTTAACTGGTGCATTTGAGGATGTTTCAGAAATATTTTTTGGGGTAAGATTTTTTAATAATTCAACAGCAATTATCTCGCCATTTCGAACGATAGTACGAGGAGTATAATCAACTCCAAGAAAATCACCATCAGGGGTGTCAGTTTTATCTAGTTTATATTCTATTTTTTCCTTACCCATGAATGATTTTTTGATTTCTACAACACTAAATGCTTCATGCCCAATAATAATTATTTCTCTTTTGTATCCATCAGGGACGGGCATGGACTCTATTTCTGACAATACTTCTGCGGTTCTATCACGGGAAATCATTGGTTGGGCAGGGGGCGGTGCTGGTGTAGGAGTTGATATTGAAGGGGCGGGAGTTGTTGTTTGAACAATCGGTGGTGCTGGATGAAAGTGTTCTTCTTTGCTGATTGGTGCATTTAATCCGGAAATTGCAGAATCTCTCATATCAGTATATTTTGGTTTGATGATTTGACTTTCTTCTACTGCCACATTAATATTTTCAGTGGCAGAAACTTCCTCCATTGGAACTTTTCCACCAATAAGTTTAATAAAATCCTTAGGCTCTTCACCATGCTCAATACTTTCTATTTTAAAGGTTAAACCCCTATTCCCTTTGATTTCTTGAGCTTGTTTGGCAGCAATAAATTTTTTACGAACTCTGGCATTAACCCCTTTCCAAATCCAGATTACTTTTTTTCTATCATTTATTATTAATACAACTTTATCACTTGAGAGTGAGTCTTTAATATTCCCGCTTATGGATAGTTTACTAGATGTACCATCATCATTAATCTCTAATACTTCTATACCGGCATCAACCATTATTCTAACCTAATAGATATATTGAGTTTGAATTATTATATTAATATATATTAACTTTAGATATTAAATGTTTTTTTATTTTTGAGATCAGAGAAATTTATTAAATGAAATGTGATGCAATAAATCGGTGGCTAATATGTGGGGGCCCATTGCATCTTTTTCAGCGAGTTCACCAGCCTTACCACATAGAAAAGTTCCTGCTACAGCTGCTCGGAAGGTTTCGTATCTCATACCTAGTAAAGACCCAATAATTCCAGATAAACAATCACCTGTACCACCTACGGTCATTGCAGCTGTTCCTGTCTTATTAATTTTATAGCGTTTGTGATCAGAGATTATGTCGATATGACCTTTTAATACAATTGTGATTTTATATTTTTGTGCAGCTCTTCTTACCATGTTTATTCGTTCCTCTAAATTGTTAGGAATCTGGATTTCATTTCCCATAAAAATTTTGAACTCTCCAAAATGCGGAGTAATGACAATTGGAAGCCCTGTTATTAAATCTTTAAAACTTGGTAACGCTTTTATTGCATCTGCATCAATCAATGTGGGTATTTCTTTTGTCTTTATAATTTCGATAATTTTTTTAATAGCAGTAAAAGTATCTTCGTTTTTACCAAGTCCTGGGCCCAGAATTACTGCATCAGCCCAGTCAAATAGGTTTTGAAATTCAGGAATTGAATCTGGTGTTAAATAGGAACTAGAATAATCACGAATTATTAAATTGGGGGAATAAGAACGAATTGTGTTTGATACATTTTTTGGAACAACTGTTATAACCAAATCAGAGCCTGTTTTTAATGCTGCAAGAGAAGCAATGGCAGGGGCGCCTGTAAATTGATTACTTCCTCCAATTACAAGAACTTTTCCATAATCTCCTTTATGACTTTGAGGATCTCTTTTTTTAGCCACGAACCGAAGATCTCCAGGTCCTGCAACAATCTCAGCTTCTGGGGGTATGCCAATTTTTACTACTTCGATTTTACCGACTTTGTCCTGATTTTTGAGCAATCCAGGCTTGAGTTTATGAAAAGTTACAGTAATATCTGCTTTAATACATTTAT
>CAZYEE010000024.1:0-4254 GCA_964646355.1 uncultured archaeon
TATTCTCAAATAATCTACTAATAAAAGATCTTTATTGGAAAATAATTTCAACAGGACTTACTAAATATTTTAAATATGTTTAATAAAATAAGATGGATCGTTCTATTAATTATCCAGGTAAACTTTGGAATTTATTTGAAAATATAATTAATTTTAGAGATAAAAAAAGAGAGATTTAAAAAAAAGGATATAAGATAAAAATAAAACTTAAACAAAAATCAGAAGAAAAAAAAGATAGCAAATGGCTATAAATCAGTTTAGAAAAATAAAGGATAATAAAAGATACGGGAAGAGAAATAAATATTTAATAAAATAACGAAATATAAACAAAAATATATCAAGATGTCTGAATTTAAAAAAACACGTTAAATGAGAAATCGGAAAATAATTATTCTAGAATAGAATATGGAATGATAATTATAATAATAAAAATAATAATAATATAAAAGACGGAATACAAATGATGGTCAAATATTATAAGAAAATTTTTGGATCAGCGGGGGCCCCTGTGCATGAAATAATAGTAGAAGAGTCAATAAAACTATTACCTGAGATATTTCAAAGGTTCTTAAGTGAAAAAATAGATAAGGATCATTTACCAGGTATTGCAACAATAGATTCAGATGGAAATTGGAGGTTATTAAAAAAATTAGATACGATGACATTAGCTGAATTAATTATAGAAGGCGCGAGAGCTGAAGATCAATCCTATAGATCCAAAAAACATTATGTAAATGATAGCGAGATATATTCAATAATAAAAGTCTCAGTACCTAGCTTAGCACATTATTGGTGTTATGAAAAGTACAGAGATGAGCATATAGATATAGGATTATTACCAATTAAAAAAGTAAAAACACCTTTTTGGATAATTCCTGGAGTAAATGTAGTAATCAAAAAAGTTTTACAAATCTTATCAGAAAACAATATTCCATATCAGAGTGCATTATCAAGAGCATTAATATATTGGGAAGATGATATTAGAAAGAGAAGAAAAGAATATAATAAACCAAAAATAAAGGCTGAAATATATTTATTGTTGGGGAGAATATTACATTTATTAACAGATATTGGAGTTCCTGCTCATATACATTGTGATACGCATATTCCATTTTTTGATCCTGATTCCTATGAGTTTAATGTAGGTTTTTGGATGAATGAAAAAATCAGGAAATGGAAAGTTGAGGAAGGAGATAGAGCAATTTTTAATAACAAATGGAGCAGTATAATTCCAATATTTTGCCAGTTTGCTGATATCTCATCAAAATTTGATTCGGATGATGTAGAAGGCACAGGAGAAGGTAAACCATATAGATGGAATAATAAATATAGGCTGGGCATTTCAGGATATTTAAATAAAATAGCATGCGAAACGATAGCAAATATACTAATTCCATTAAATTTTAAATTAAATGCTGGATTAATTCTTCTTTTTTTCAAGGAATTTTTCCCTAATTTATGGAAGGAAAACGAGAATGAGATATTAAAGAGTACAGTTGATGGATTTAAGATAGCGTGTACCGAGTAGTTCTGAAAAATTTAAAGTGTTATTGGGATAATTCATATATAATATACAGTTTTTAATGATAGGGGGTAATTAAATAAAAATATGGAAGAAAAATTTGTTTTAGATGTATATAGTGTTTATGTATTAAAAAATGGAGTACCATTATTTCATTGGATAAAGGATAACGATATTGATTCTATAAAAAATGAGGAAGATAAACAAAAAGATACAGTACTTGTTTCAGGTTTTTTAAGTGCGATTGTAAGTTTTGCAAATGAAATTGGATTTGGAGAAACAAGGAGTTATTTGACAGAGGACAGAAAATTCTCATTTTTAAGTAAGAATAATTTTCTATTTGTGATTTCGGTAAGTAGAAGTGTGGATGATAAGAATGCATTTGAATTCCTGGAAAGGATGTCAGATATTTTTATTAATTTATATGATGTTGGCGATTTTCATAATATTTCCGCAATTAATATGGAATCATTTAAGGATAGACTAATAATATTAATGAAAAAATTTCAAATTGAGGAAACAGAAACTGAAGAAAGAATGGGAAATGAGGAATTGGAAGTTACATTAGAAGATGAACTGGAAAATAGCTTGGAGAGCGAATCAGAAGGTGATCCAGAAGTCGAGTTAGAAAAGGTAATGAATGATGAAATAAATGAATTTCCAAATGAAATGATGAACAATATAGCAGAAAACAACGACCTTGAATCAAGAAATATAGTAAAAAACGAGTTTTCTGAACATAAATTTTCTAAGGCTATTTCAGAATCAACAGTAGACGAGGCTTATTCTATAAAAAATGTAATAAGCATCAATAACAACATATCAGAGGAAGATTTTAATAGTGATGAAATTTTGATGAAAGAATGCGCCGATAAAACTGAATCCAGCTACATTCAAAATACAATGGATAATGGGCTCCAAAATATAGAATTAACTTTATTAGAAAACAATGGATTAGAAATTTTGAATCAAAATAAAGAGGAAACGAATAATATAGATGAGATGAAAGCTCAGATCAAGAGTTTTTCTGGTGAAATAATGGAAAAAGAATTAAAAGAAGAGGAGGAAATGGAAATGGAAATGAATAAAGCGGATACAAAAGATGAAACAGAAGATAATCTAAATGAGGAGACAAATAAGGAAACAGAAAAAGAACCAGAAGGAGAAGCAAAAGAGGAACCAGAAGGAGAAGCAAAAGAGGAACCAAATGAAGATAGAGTTAAGGAACTTTATAAGCAATTAGTGCCCAAATGTTATATCGATATAGATAAAAGCAAACATTTATCCAGTGCGAGGCGAGCTTTATTTAAACTAATAGATGGGAATAATTCAATTTATCATATCGCAGAGCAAATGAATGATTCTCCCCAAAATATCTTTTATACCTTGAGGCCCTATGAAAAATTTGGATATATCAGGATAATCAAAATTTCAGATAAATGAAGTTAAAACTAAAAATTGAATTTAAAATGTAAAAGAAGGAAAGAAAATATATATGTACAGAAGCAATAAAACTCTTCCGTGTTCGAGATGGGTACGGGTGTTTCCCTTCACCTATGATCGTGGCCGGAGCCACAACCATCCCGGTTTCCCATACGCTCGCGCAGTATAGTACAGCCGGGACCGCGTGAAGGCTTAATTCGGAGCTTTATTACTTCTATTGTACTATATTTTCTGACAAATTAATTTTTAATTGTTATTTAATGATGGAATAATTTAGTTTTAATTTTTGAGTATAAGTTTTACCAATAATTATTAAATTTAAATTTTTCTCTCATGTATCAGAATACCGCTTAAAAAAATAAAAGGGGAGTAATTTTCAAATGGGCTGAGTAATTTAAGGAAGCATAAATGTGAAGCGGAAATAGATAAAATAATGTAGATAAATATTAATAACATAATATAAATAAAAAGAATAATAGAAATAATTGTGAAACTATATTAGAGAGTAAGAATAAATTGTAATTATAAAAATTTGGGAAAATATATTCTAATAAGAAATGAAAATAGAAAAATTAAGAAAAGTGTCAATAAATGAATATTTAATTATAGATTAAAACCAGAAATTAAAGGGGAAAATTTTAAAATTGCCATAAAATTATTAATTCTAAAAATATTAAAAAATTTAAATGAAAAAGAAAGTATAAAAATGAGAGTTAATTTTAAAAATTCTCAGTAATGTTTGAATTAAATAATTATGAATTAAAAATTAGGAGAAAAAATGAAATATGACATATACTGGAGACAATATTTGGGCTATAGTATACAATTTTATTTTTCTAATGATAATTATGATATTTTCGGTGTATGCTCAAAAGGTACAGAGTTATTTTTGGTTAAGAGCGATAGGAAATGCAGTTACAAAATTACAAAATAAGACAATAAAGGCAAGAGATCTATTAGTGGAGAGAATAAAAGAAGTAGGAAAGCCAAAGACAGACCCAAAACCAGCGATAAATTCATTTTTAGAGTTTTTCACTGTTACACCTGTGTCACTTGATCCAGCAGGAATAATAAATAGGTTTGAACACATATTGGATATCCGAAAGAAACGATGGGAGGATCAAGTAAAAATGATGGCGCCTGAGGCTGATGAAGTAAATGCGGCGAATATTGAGAATGCTTTAGAAGCAGCGCTAGGATTGCATCAAATCTTTAAAATAGTCAGGCATTTTTACATTTTAAGTAAAAAATCAAAACTTTCGTTGGTTTTAGATTATCGCGACGGTTGG
>CAZYEE010000024.1:4264-5411 GCA_964646355.1 uncultured archaeon
AATCAAAAAGTTTGATAGTGATAATGCAGATTCAAATGCAGTTATCTTTAATAATGCAACAAGCTAAAGCTATAGAAGAAGCAATCAATGCATTTATAGATGGCAAACCAATAGGAGATAGTGTAGGGCCCCTTGTGGTTTCAAAATTGTTATACAAATATGAATCGGAGACAAATCCTGTTAAAAAGACCGAGAATTATGTAAAGGATATCAATTTATATGAGTTAAATATAGAAGGGCGGCACGCATTTATTATAAGGGCACGGGGTCCTGGCGCTAATGTAGGCAAACCTGGAGAGGCAATTAAGAAACTGGTAAAAGAACATGATGATATAAAAAGATTGTTTATGATAGACGCAGGTCTGAAATTAGAAGGTGAAAAGACCGGAGCAGTAATAGAAGGTGTCGGAGCAGTAATAGGTGGATTTGGCATAGAAAAATATAAGATCGAAGAATCAGCAGGAGTTAGCAAAAAATTACCGATGGACGGATATGTAATAAAAGAATCATTAGAGGATGCATATGGTACAATGAAAAAAGAAATTGCAGATGGAGCAGAGAAAGCGCTTGAGCTGCTAATTAATGGCATTAAAGAACGAACACAAGAAAATGATAAAATTATCATTGCTGGAATAGGAAATTGTTGCGGAATAGGGGACTAGAAGTGTCGGAAAAGAAAAAAAAATCAAGTCTATTAATTAGATTATTAAAAGCATTTGGAATTTTTTTAGTAATTGTTTTTTCATTTATTTTAATGCTGGGTTTGATGAATCAACCCGTAGATTATAATTTAGTGGTTATTGGGTTTACAGGAATAATTATAGGATCTTTAGTACATTCGATGGCAACAGCGGGAAACATTAGTGAAGCTATTGAGAAAGTCACAATTATTGAGATAAAATGCTCGAATAATAATTGTGATAATAGAGAATATAGAAAATTTACTAAAGGAGATTATGTTTATAAGAAATTAGATAAATGTGATAAATGTAAAAACGGTGTTTTGATTATTAATAACATTTTTCAGGTAGATAGCGAGGATGAAGCTTTAAAATTAATTGAAAAGAAGGGACAGAATAAAGGAAAAGAGAAAAAAAACGAATAAAAAGAACGAATATTTAGGATATTTAATTAACATCTATCAAAT
>CAZYEE010000024.1:5511-22792 GCA_964646355.1 uncultured archaeon
AAAAAACGAATAAAAAGAACGAATATTTAGGATATTTAATTAACATCTATCAAATTTTTTTAATTTTAAAGGGTATTTAAGTTCGGTATTTAAAAATTTAAATAATAAAGAGTGATAAGGATAAAATTAAATTAAATGCCCCTTTGAATCTATTTCACCTGTTCTAATTCTGGTAGAAGAAATAGGCTTATTATCTTTTGAATAAATTAGAGGTATCGAGATAATAGTTAGAGGGGGCAGGGCACGTTCTCTTCTTATTTTATTAATTTCTTCAGCAACTTTATAGGTATCTTCGCTTACAACAATAGCATCTTGTTCTTTATCAGTGATAGCGGTTCCATATTTATCCTCAAGTTTAACAATTTGAGCATGTTTAAGGAATCCATGTTTTTCTAGATATTTAATCATATTTTGTTTTCGTGATTCAAATTTAGGAATTTTTTCGGATAATATTTTATTTTTCACCATTTCATCGGAAGTTATAGCAACGACAACAAGTTCGCCTAATTTGAAAGCGGTTTTAAGTAGGGATTCGTGTCCTATATGAAATTGAGCGAAAGTTCCTGCGACTCCCACTTTTTTAAAAGCCTTCATTGTAGAATCAATATAAATTTTGAAGAAATAATACAATAAACAAAATAGGTAAAAGTTTAGAAAAGAATTAAGCCAAAATTAGTGCAAAAAAGTGATTAAATATTGTCTAAATCACCTAAGGCAGATTTTAAATCTTCTTCTTCATCGCTAAGAGCTTCTCCTTCTAATGGAGGTTGCTCTCCAAGAAATTCACTGAGAACTTTTTCCAGTTCAGAGGAAGCTGATTTCATTACTAATCGAATCATACCGATATTTACATCTTTATCTGTAATGATAGATAGAACTCCCTGTCCACAAGATGCAGCAAAAATTTTACCATCATCAAATTCAGAAGTAACAATATTCAGGTTTCCAATATCTAGGGACCGTCCTTGCTCTTCACTTGCACAGAAAACTGCACTTGCTATGGCGCCTATGCCGTCAACATCAACTGGATAATAAGAGAATTTAGAAACATGAGCAATTGTGAGCCCAGTCCTATCAGCAAGTATTACTTTCTTTATACCAGGTTCACTTTTAATAATTCTTGCTAGAATTTTATCGAATGCCTTTAAATCCATCATTAATAAACACCAAATTAATAATACATAAGAATTATTTTATAAATATTATTTATGTTTGTTGGATAATTTCTTCTTGCATTAATATTAATTAATTGAATTATATTAAACTTTTTAATTTTTTCATTTATTTTATTATCGAGAGATTTTTAAGTTTTTTTACAATTTCAAAGGATTGACATATTTTTAATATGTAATAGAATTATATAAACATATAAGATAATAAAAAATGGATTATGCGATAGGATTTATTAATACTATTCTTCGACAGGTTTAAAATAGCCCTCTCTTGGCTGATATATTACTCCTCTTATTCTTAAATTATTTATTTCTTCCTCGATCTGAGTTTCTGGTATTCTAAGGCGAGCCGCTGCTTCTTTAATTTCATCGAGAGAAACAGCCTCTCCGTGTTTTTCCATAACAAGTTGTCGAATTAGACTATTAAGTTGATCGAGTCTTCTCCTACGGGATGTGGTGATACCTGTTTCAATAGCATCAATATCCGAAATTCCGGTTTCTTGATCGATACCGACTTGGCTTAATGAAAATCTCATCAATTGAATAACTGCTTGCGCATCTTCAGCGGTTACTTCTTCATGAAGTGCCATTTTTGCTCTTGCTTCAGCCAATCTTATAAGTGCTTCAAGATAACGCGCAGTAATTGGAACTGGAGTATCTGGATCGGCTCCAGCAGCCCGTGTTTGCAGATAAAATCGTTTTATTTCCTCAACCGCCTCTCTGGTCATGCTTGGTTTACAATTCTTCCTTGCATAATATATGTAATTTTTAAGGAGATCATGACTAATTGGAGGTTCAGGAGGAGTTTCTTCTTGATTTAGTATAAATTCTGCCATTCTTTCATCACGTGCTTGATCTGGCCGGTCTCGTATTAAGAAAATTAAATCAAAACGAGATAATATAGTTGGTGGAAGACGTTTAATATTTTCAGCAACAGTTTTATATTCATCATAACGTCCATAGTAAGGATTCGCAGCAGCTAGGATAGATGTTCTGGAATTTAAAGTAGTTATAATACCGGCTTTGGCGACGCTGATCGATAATTGTTCCATTGCTTCATGTATTGCGACCCTGTCTTCAGGCCGCATCTTATCAAACTCATCAATGGCGGCCAAACCACCATCGCTTAATACAAGCACACCAGCTTCAAGTGAGAGATTTCCGGTATCTTTATCTCTTATCACAGCAGCCGTATTATGGACTATAAATCCATTTGCAATGAAATTATGCGATCCTGGAATAGTCAAATCATATACATAATGATCCTCGGATAAAAAGATCTCAATATCAGTAATCTCATCCCATAATATATCAGCTCTGGATATATGTTTTAAAATTTTATAAAATTCAAGATATTTTTCATGTTCTATTTTAGCATTCTTAATAATCTTGTTAATAAGATCCTTAATATCTGGTGCAAGATATGAGTCCATTTTTTCTAATATTTCGATTAATAGCTTGATGGAAATAATTCCTGAATCTTTTATATGATCAAATTGTTGTTTTAATTTATCAAAAAGAATTTTCTCTTTTAATGATTGTGATAATTCGTTCTTTGTATTAAATATTTTAGTCAATTCAATTTCAAAATTTTCCGGCAACCTTATTTTATGTCTTAAGAGATCCGGTCTAATATTTTTTAGTAAATGTCTAAGCATCTTTTTAGATATTCTCATAGAATTATTATCATTATTTTTTCGAAGATTTAAAGTACCAAACAAAACAGAGTTGTAATCATAGAAGTTTAGCAGTTTTTTTATTGAATTTAGGTCATATGGCATATTATCTTTTACGTTAAAATTAGAAAAATGGTTATATACTTCTTCTAGACTATTTTGAAATTTCCGTTTTTTATATTTACAGTTAAAATCAATAAAAATAGAAAAATTGAACAGATCCCTAGGTTCATTAATAACGAGGAATAAATTATTTTTAATCGGACGAAGCGATTTTATAATCTTAGATAAGTTCATTAAATCCGAGTTATCTACAATCGAGGAAAATATGTTGAACTTACTTAGCGCGTTTTGAATAAACCTCAATTTGTTTTTATTTTCAGAAAAAAGGAATATACTAGGTATTGAGGTAGCATTAAGGGTCAAATCTGTATCATCAAAAAAATTTTTATCATATAGGGATAAATTTTCACGGGATTCATGAGATATTTTATTATTAAACCATATATCTATTGGGCTCTCCTGATCATTCCTTATAACCCCCCCAGAATCAAAAACTCCTTTAAGAAAGCTTCGGAGTAATTTTTCAGGATAATAAAGAAATTCATAATATTTTGGAATTGAGCCTTTTTCTGATATTTCAAGGGGTTCAAATAATCCAAATTTGGATAAAATATGTGAAATAAAAGAAGAAATTACGTGGATTTTGATCTTATTTGATTGGGAACATTCTATGATTTCTAATTTAATCTTCAAATTTTTAAAGAAATGAATAAAATTCTTGATAATAGAATTGTCTATCTCAGATAATTTGAATTCAATGATAAATCCTGAGTTATTTTTAGTTAAAATATTTTCATTACCAAAAATTATTCCCATTATATAAAACCAGTGATCATTGAACTGTATTGGTAGATAAATTTTTTCAGCTCCTTCATTTTCCAATAAGAGTCTTTTTGGGAATTCTTTTAAGGAATTAATTTTTGATGAATTGCAGCAATTCAATAGTTCTTGTAAATGAAAATTTTTATTATTTTGATTTTTAATTTTAATATAGTCATTAATCTTGAATATATTTGGTGAAAAATTCAGAATTTTTATTTTTTCTGGAAAATCTTTTAGAAAATCAATTATTAATGGTATATTTTTCTTATTTCTAATTTTTAATTTCTTTGCAATAGCTATTTTATCATTAAATTTAAGAAAACTTGCACTTTTCCAACAGATATTAAAAAAATCATCATAACAAAGGACACAAGTTTGAGGAGTTAATTTTATTTCTCTGCCCGTTTTAGTTGTAATTTTTATCATATATTTTGGGCTGGTAATTTTCCAAACTTTTTCGATATTCTGTTTTTTAATTTTTAAATTGTGAGAATATAGAATTTCGTTCCTTGAATTAACATTATTATAAACTATGTTAGTAAAATTCTGCTCATTGGTAATTAACACATCCGTTTGATTCGAAGTTTTAAACTCATTTTCGACAAACCGCTGGATTGATATAGGCCCAGTATCAAGGAAAAGTAGTGAATCACCTGCAACGCATAAGCCAGCTGCCGTTGTCCCTTTACCACTAGTATATATTCCTCTAGGAGCTATTTCTGCAATGCTCTTTAAAATTTGTGATTTACCAACTCCTGGATCACCTACAAGGAGAATATGAATTTCTCCACGACGGACTGTACCATCGTTTCGTTGTCTTGATACACCTGAAAACAATTGTAATAATAATGCTTCTTTAATTTCATCCATACCATAAATAGAAGGAACGATAGACCTGATTAATTTACGGTAAATCCATGGGTCCTTTGCTAATTCTTTAATTTCCTCCTCTTGTTCTGGAGTAATTTCAAGGCTTTCGATTTCAACTTCATGTTTTTCAATATAATTAACGTCCAGAAACGTCCTAAATATTGTTAGTTTTCCCTGTTGAGTTGATTCTTGTTTAGCCTTAAGAATTCCAATTATAGTAACCCTATCTCCTGGCCTAGCAACGTCAACGATATCCTCAAGAAGATATCCATCAATAAATCTGGGCATTTGACCGGCAGGCAACTCTTCGGGTTTTTCTTGGATCCTGATTTTTTGCCAATCAATAAATGTGGACCTATCTTGTAATAGTTTGAAAGGACCTTTTCTATTACATTGCGGACAGACCAAAGGACGTGTAAACTCGTTATCTTCTTGATCAATGGAAATAATAGCATCATTACAGTTAAGGCATCTAAAGACACCCCGGATCATTAAAGGCGAAACTTTATTTACTCTTGTTAGAATACCACTTACTTGAATTAGTTTACCAATATGATTTGCTCTAATTTTACGAAGGTCAATTCTATTAATGGGTTCTAAATTTCTAAATCGTGCATGGAATTTTTCCACACTATTTGCGTATTCTTCGTTTATTATCCTAAGTCTATGCCTGATTGCCATAGATGCAAGATCAATATAAAGTTCAGGGGCATTAAGAAGCCCTCTGGCAAGTTCGGCATCGAACCTAAGAAGATCATCATAATCAATAACTAAAGAGATGCTAGCATTTAATTCCATCTGGCTTATCAAAATATCATATTTTCTATTTCCATTATCATCAATAAAATCGCTGTAAAACTGTTCAAATCTCCTTACAATTTCGGCTTGATCTTCCATCTAGTAATACCTCTTTCTCACAGTCCAAGTTCATCATAAAAGAAAATTAAATTTAAATATTATAAGAGGGGCATTTATAAATGAATCACTAAATTATTGACTTGATATAGTTTGTTTAAGATGTTTTTAACTCTTATTGATCAAAATCAAATAACGATATGTACAAAAAGATTTATAAATAGATAATAAAAATCAGCAAATGAATTTAAATTGAAAGAAAAGAATGTTAATTCGGATGAGAAAAAAAAAGAAATTTCGGTCAAATATGCTACTATTTTAATTAATCTATTTTTATTTCCAACTTCCTATTTATTAATATTATTTTGTGAGTTTCAATTTATCATCACGAAAATCAAAGAACAACCATATGAAAGGATAGCTTTTGGAAATTATGTAATATATCCATCAGATATTTTTTTATTTTATACAATTTTGATAACATTAAGTATAATTTTTGTTACATTTGTTATTTTAAGAGAAATTATTAAATTAAAATATTTATGCTGGAAAAAAATCTCAAATCTTAATTATTATTTAGTATACCTAGTCCTTTTTAGTGTCCTAAATCTCATTCACATTTTTCTTATAACAGGAAGGATCACGGGATTTGGGATTTTTAGGACTTTTTTCGAAGATTACTATTTTTACTATTTTATAGCACTATTTGGACTGTTTTTTTTAATGTATTATTGTGTTATTTCATTAAATAGAGGAATATATGGAAAAAATAATATGAAATTACAAAAAAAGGTTCGAATATATACTAAATTCGGTTTTGTGTCTTGTGTAATATTCTCTGTAATGTATTTTGTTATGTCTATTGTTATTTTACTATGATCCCTTAATTGTTAAAATCAGATGATTGGACGAAAATATCGCAACAGAGGAATTTTGTAGTATTATTAAATGATGATAAATTATGGTAACAAGGTAAAATAAGATAACAATTAAATAATTCGATACTATAATTGCAGAATTATGACAAATTTTTTATTTCTAAAACTCAGATTCATTTTTTGATTAAAATTTAAGAATGATTTTGAGATGCAATCTGAATAAGTCCTGTATTTAACTGTTTTGCGAGGTTAGGGTCAATGTCAGGAATAATTTCGCGAATCTTATCGACCGTGCTATTTACTCCTAGATGTTGCAACTGTTTAAATTGTTCAAATTGAATAATTGCAACCATTTTTTTAGAACTGGACCCGTTTTGGATAAATAATTTAAGTTTATCTTCGTAGGGTTCTACCCAAATTTTTACTCGCTCTTGTTCCTCTATTATTTCTTTAAATTTGCTTTTAAATTTTTCATCATCAAGAGTAAAAATCTCGTCATCTTCTTCTTCATCGTCCATCAATTCCTCGTCTATATAGTCGTTTTTGGGCCGCACCGAATTTTACCTCCATTCGAATTTTATATTCGTGTTTTCAATATTATAAATTTAATATCAATCCAATGATTAAAGATATTTTAAAACATAAAGTAGTGTTCTTCACTTTTTCTAAATCTGATTTATTCATACTTTTTTCAATTTTTATGATTTTTGGATTTTTTTGTAATTTTCTTTGACAATTTTATATAATTAGAAAATCTAACTATTTTATTGATTAATCGATCAAAATTTTAGACCATTTAAAAAGTTCTTAAAGTTAAGTCAAAAATATTGAAGAAAATATACTTGATATAATTCTTAAAAGGGAAATATAATTCAATTTGAGTTATAATATTATCATATATAAACATATCTATTGAACATGCTCATAATGTTCATTTTGGCGGGAATAATAATTTATAGGCTTCATCATAGGTCAAATTAAAGTCTTTAGCCACCAGTTCTACAGCTGTTTTAAAATCATTACTTTTTAGATATTCATTGAATTTTATTAAGCATTTACCCCATAAACTTTTATCTATAGATGAATTATTTTTCATATTAATCAGTTTACAATGTTTTTTTTTCTTATTTTTATTTGATTAATAAAGAATATCTTCTAAATTTTATTAGTATTTTTAATTAATTAATCTCAATTATTTATATTAAATTTTCTTTTATAAAAATAGTGGTTTAAACTATAATATATAAAAATAGGACATAAAGAAAATAATTAAGTAAAAAATAGGCATAATTTTCAAAAAAAAAATTTAGAATTTAGTATATATAAGACCATTCATTATAAATAGAATGAGAAAAAATAAAAAAAATTCAAATACAAATTAAATTTAGATAAAGTAGAAAAGTTTTTGCTGATAAAAATTTAAAATAATAGGAATATATCTATAGCTTGAAAATATTTACTTATCTTTTTAATGATAGACAAAACAAATAGTACTGGTGAAACAAATATTGAATAAAAAAGAAGTATTATTGCAAATAATAGAAAATCTTAAGGACCTAAACTTGAGTAACTTAATGCTAATTAAAACAGATGGCACTTTATTGGCGAATAATTTTCCTAAAAACGCAATAAACTACATAAAAAAAATTATAGAGAAATATAAGGGTATAAAAGTGAATAACTATGTAAGAGCAAATGTAGCAAATAATTTGAACCTAATATTATATAAGATAAGTAAAAATATTTTTCTTATAAGTTTAAGTAATGAAAATGAACATAAATTAGTTAGAAGGTTTAAAGAAATCTCTCAAAAATATAATTATATTTTGTTTGAATTATTTAAGCCATCAATTCCAAAATCAGCACCTATTAGATATAAGTATATTAAGTATATCGTTTATTCAAAAGCTGATAATTTAGGACCAAACCCGATTTCGTGGATTCCTGAATCAATTGATGAACAGGAGAGATTTGAAATCGCAGCAAAATCAATTTTAGTCTTAAGTGCAGGCTTTGATCAGCCTTCACGAAAAAAAATGGACCATATGACTTCTATAATTCCATTTGTAAATTATGATTGTATTGGACTTGTTTATACATTTTCAATCTTTTCTCCGAGAGCAAGAGGAAATAGTTTTGATGCAACCATTACTTTATTGATTCCTCAAATTTATAAGAAATTGTTGCTTAATAAGCTTGATCAGGTAGAGATGGAGTTAAAAGAAGCGACAAAACAAATAACAGGTGGAAGGAATCCAAAATATGTCTTGGAAGTATTAAGAGATAGTATTGAGCAGATAATGAGTATTCAGAAAATGAAACCTCAAAGTCAAACACTAGACAGCACATTAAAACAAATCATGATATCCGAAATCAGAAAAATTCAAGAAAAAAGGCCCTATTCAACTCTTTTATATTAATAATTTTAATGGTCGAGTTAAACTCTAGTTTTATAAATAATAACTAAAAGAAGTGGAGCATTTGGATAATTTCATATTTAAATGGCAGAATAGGGAAGTTAAAGTTAAAATTCTTGAAGATTTACCTGAAATCAAGATGTTTACCATTAGTATTGGACCATTTAAGAAGGGTGAAGAAACCAATATCCCTTATTGGATTGCAAAAATATTGAAAAAAGATAAAATAATTGATTTTTTAGAAGAAGTTGAATATGATGTAGAAGACCTACTTAAAGTTAAATGGAAAGAACAGGAGACCCCAAACATTCAAATTATTGGTAAAGAATTCTACGTAAAAACTAAGGAAACAATACTAAATTTAATTGATGAGCTCAAAGAAGAGGATAAATTCTCGATAAATTCACAAAAATTACAAAAAAAAGAACGAATTCAATCATTATTAAAAGATATATTTGCCAGAAGAATATATAAAATATTAAGAATAGCGACTCAAGGGCATGATCAGCCCAAATTTTTGAATAGTTTAACTGATGAGGAGGCGTTACTCTATAAACACTTACGACAAATAATAAAAAATTGGCAGAACAATTTTGTGGAAATTGATAAAAAACAAACCTAATTTTTATAAGAGATAGTTTTTAATTTATTCAATATATTTTTATAATATTCTGATAATCCCTCTAGATATCTGTAAATACTTAAACAATGAGGGACATTTAATTATGATCGGAAAAGATACAAGGTTAAGACGTATTGGTAAGGAAAACAAGTTTTTGATAATACCAATGGATCATGGGACAACTGTGGGTCCATTACGCGGATTGTATAATATAGAAAAAACAATAGCTGATGTTTCAGAATATGCTACTGCTATATTGCTCCATAAAGGCGTCATAAGAGCATTAAAAAATGTTCCAGATATTGGCATTATAATGCATTTATCAGCCAGTACGGTATTGGGCTCTGAACCAAATTGGAAAGTTAAGGTGGGTTCAGTCCAAGAAGCTGTTAGACTGGGCGTAGATGCAGTATCTATTCATATCAACTTGGGAAATATTAGAGAACCTTATATGCTTCAGCACATTGGCGAAATTTCTGAACAATGCGATCTTTGGCAGATCCCTTTAATTAGCATGATTTATCCAAGAGGAGAAAACATCAAGGATCCATATGATATGAAGACTTTATCTCACGTGGTAAGGTTGGGTGCGGAATTAGGCTCAGATATCATTAAAACAAATTATACAGGAGATCCAAAAACTTTCGAGAAAGTTGTTGAATCGAGTTTTAAACCTGTTATAGTGGCAGGTGGCCCTAAAACTAAAACTGAACAAGAATTTCTTGAGATGATAAAGGGAGCTATGGATGCGGGAGCTGCAGGAGTTGCAATTGGCAGAAATGTATTTTCAAGCGATGATCCAGGTAAAATGGTAAAAGCGATTTCCTCAATTATGTATGAAAATTATTCTGTAAATGAGGCTTTGGAGATCCTTAAGAGTAAGAAAGATGAAAATTAAATATTTAAATAAGTGTATTGAATATGAAAAAAATAATTCTAAAGTTATTAGGAAATTGGAATGATATTAAAGAAATTGCCAGCGAAGCTGTTATTGAAGGGCTTAATAATTTTATAGTTGCCCCTGATAATATAGACAAAATTAGGAATTTCGGAAATGTTCATATTTATTCCTATTCAGAGCAAAATAATCCCGATTTTTTGATAAAAAAGATAACAAATACGGATAAACTGGGCGATATTGGTCATTTTAAATTTGGTTTTGAGATTTCAGTATTGGACAAGAAGGATGAAAATTTAGTAATAAAATCCTCGGAATTAAGGCCTAAGTTCATAATTATTCAAGCAAAAGATTGGGTAGTGATACCATTAGAGAATCTTATTGCTAATTTACATAAAAAAGATGTAGAATTATATGCCGAAGTAAATACTATTGATGAAATCAAGCTGTCTTTAGAAATATTAGAACTGGGCACTGATGGAGTCGTTTATACACCGAAGTCTGCTGGAGAATTAAAGGAAATAAAGGGATTTCTTGCTAAAGAGTTGTCGCTTGAACTTACCACAGCAAAAATAGTTGAGAAAAAGGAGGTCGGGTCAGGTGATCGGGTCTGCATTGATACATGTTCTTTATTAAAGTTTGGAGAAGGTATGCTTGTTGGTTCGCAATCTAGAGGTTTATTTTTGATCCATGCAGAAACTATAGAAACCGAATTTGTATCTTCAAGGCCTTTTCGAGTAAATGCAGGCTCTGTATCATCCTATATTCTCATGCCCAACGGTAAGACTCAATATTTATCAGAAATTGAGGCGGGTACTGAAGTATTAATTGTAGGTGCTGATGGAAAATGTAGAACAGCAGTTGTAGGGCGATCAAAGATTGAAAAACGACCTTTAATGCTAATAAAAGCTAAAATAAATGAGGATATCATCAAGACTATTGTACAAAATGCTGAAACTATCCGCTTGGTCTTAAAAAATGGAGAACCGATTTCAGTTGCCAGAATTAAGGAAGGCGATGAGGTAATCGTTTATTATCAAAAAGGTGGACGTCATTTTGGGACTTTAATAGATGAATCAATCATTGAAAAATGATTAAAATGATATGCGTATCTATTGCTAATAGCAATATTGAAGATATGTTCAAGAATTCTAAAAAAGCAATTGGTTTAGGTGCAAATTATATCGAAATCCGGGTTGATTATTTGGAAAACTTATCTTTAAAATCATTAAATGGTTTAGCTAAAATCATATCTTTACCAGTCCCCATTATTTTAACATGTAGAAAAAAGGACGAAGGAGGAAAAGCCTCACTCGACGAGAATTCTAGATTGGAAATATTGGACGCATTGATTAATTTTAAACCTTCATATCTTGATTTAGAATATAATATGGACAAGAATATTTTGAATAGTTTGATAAAAAAATGCCATGAAAATGGAGTAAAGGTAATATTATCTTATCACGATTTTAAAGGAACACCAGAGCCCAGTAAAGCTAACTCTATTATAAATTCCATGAAAAACCTAAACCCCAATGTCATTAAAGTTATTTTTACGGCAAACACGATATATGATAATAATACCATTTTTGAAATACTGAAAAATCATACAAATGAAGATTTAGAAATAGTCTCATTCTGTATGGGCGATAAAGGAATAATTTCAAGAGTTTTAAGCCCTTTCTACGGCGCATTATTTACTTTCGCCTCCCTGGATATTCAGACAGCTCCAGGACAAATATCTTTAATTGAAATGTTAAAGGTTCATGAGATAATTGAAAAATATATTTGTTAAATAAAGAAACATGTTTGTTATGTAAATGTAGTCAATAAATAAATCAAAATTATTACTATTATGGTGGTCAATTGCTTCATATTAATATCAATGGCTCCACTAAACTTGTTATTTTAATTGGAGACCCAGTATCACATTCATTATCACCAAGAATGCATACTGCTGCTTTTCAAAAGATAGGATTTAATGCGATTTATTTAGCTTGTAGAGTCAAAAAAGATAACCTAAAAGAAGCAATCAATTCAATTAAAGCGTTAGAAATAGTCGGTGCAAATATTACCATTCCCCATAAAGTAGAGACCATCAAATATATTGATAAAATAGACCCAATAGCCAAGGAAATAGGGGCAATAAATACTATTATTAATCGAAATGGTATTCTATATGCCGTTAATACGGATGGAATTGGTGCTATTAGGTCATTAAAAGAGGCAGGAATTGAATTAAAAGGCTGCAACGTTTTGATCCTTGGGTCTGGTGGTGCTTCAAGGGCTATTTCTTTTCACCTATTAAACGAAATTAATCATTTATTTATAACGAACATCAGGGAAAAATCCTTATCAAAATTGACAACAGACCTAGAAAAAAAACATGCTGGCAAAATTACCAAGTTTTTGTATAATAAAGACAAGCTGAAAGAATATTTAAAAAAATGCGATCTTCTTATTAATTGTACACCCGTTGGTATGTATCCAAATATTCATGAAAGTATGGTGCCGGAGGAATTTCTAAGAGAGGATTTACCTGTATTCGATATAATTTATAACCCCATCGAAACGAAACTCCTAAAAGACGCAAAAAAGGTGGGCGCCAGAATTATTTACGGATATAAAATGTTATTATATCAAGGTGTTGAAGGATTTGAGCTATGGACTGGAAAAAAAGCACCAGTTGAATTAATGGAAAAAATATTAATTGATGAGCTATTAAAAAACGACAACAATAACATAAACAATAAAAAGGGTTAGTGGAATGAAAAAAACTAATATTGCATTAATTGGTTTTATGGGAACAGGTAAGACCGTAGTTGGTAAATTAGTGGCTAAAAAATTGAAAAAAGAATTTATTGAAATGGATGACTATATTGAGAAATTGGCGGGTAAATCAATCCCAAAAATTTTCAAAGAGGATGGAGAATTAATATTTAGAGAGCTGGAGATTAAAGCATGTAAAGAATTATCTAAAAAATCAAACTCCGTGCTTTCATGTGGTGGGGGAATAATACTTAATAAAATAAATTTAGATTATTTAAGACCCAGTTCGGTTATAATATGTTTAGATGCAAGTCCTAAAGTAATTTACAAAAGGACTGTCATGGTAAATAAGAATAAACGACCCTTATTAGCAAATTCGAACCCTCTAAAATCTATAATCAATTTATTAAAATATAGGGCCCCGCTTTATAAACGTGCAACAGAATACCATATAAATACTAACAAGCTGACCCCAGATCAAGTGGCAGATAAGGTAATCAAAATATATCAAAAAGTTTTAGAAAATGATACAAAATGAAGATTAAAATATATAAATCTGAACAATTAAAAGGTACAATATCAGCTCCACCTTCTAAGAGTTATACACACAGAGCTATAATAATGTCATCTTTAGCTGATGGAAAAAGTATTATTAAATTACCGCTACTTAGTGATGATACTATGTCTTCCATTAATGCATGTATGGCACTCGGAGCTCTGATAAAAATAAATCCATCTGCACTGGAAATTAGGGGGTCATTTCCATTTAAACCAAACTCCGACATTATAGATGTAGGAAATTCGGGGACTACCATGCGGATAATTACTGCATTGTGCGGCTATTATCCCGGTAAAATAACAATTACTGGTGATGAATCAATACAAAAACGTCCAATGGGGCCTTTAATTAAAGCATTAAAAAAGCTTGGAGTGCAAATAATTTCAAAGAATGAAAATGATTGTCCTCCCATTATCGTAAAAGGCCCAACATTAATTGGGGGCGAAACATCAATACCTGGAGATGTAAGCTCTCAATATATAACTGGACTGCTTGTATCATGTCCATTGGCTGAAAAAAATTCCGTGATAAATATTACAACTCCATTAAAATCAGCTCCATATATACATATCACACTAGAATGCTTGGACAAATATAGAATTAAAGTGGACCATAAATCTAATTTGAGAAAATTTGTTATACAAGGAAATCAGGAATATAAACCAATAAACTTGACAATACCGGGAGATTTCTCCTCTTCCTCTTTTATGCTTGCACTTGCAGCTATCACTGGCTCAAAGATTACCATGACCAATTTAAATATAGATACGTACCAAGGAGATGTTCAGATTATTGATATTTTAAAACAAATGGGCTGCGAAGTCCAAGTAAATAAAGTTGATAATTCAATTACTGTAGTTGGACCAGATAAATTAAATGCGATTGAAATAAATATGGGTAATATACCCGATCTCTTCCCAGTATTATGTATCTTGGGGACTTTCGCACATGGCATAACAAAATTGTACGGTGCAAGACATTTGCGTTTTAAAGAAAGTGACAGAATACACGCCCTGAGTAATGAATTAACAAAATTGGGTGTGAAAATTATTGAAAAAGAAGATGGTGTTGAAATAAAAGGGCCCAATGCTATTAAATTTAATGAGATCGATGTATATAATGATCATAGAATCGCAATGGCGCTTTCATTATTGGGTGTTAAAATGGAATATTTAATAATCCCTAACATTGAAATATGCAAAGTTTCATATCCTAATTTTATTGAACATTTAAGATCTCTTGGAGTTGATTTCGAGGTGCTTGAATAAATGGCGGCTGGAAATATTTTTGGTACCGCATATAAAGTAGTTTCTTTTGGAGAAAGTCATGGTAAATGCGTTGGCTGCGTTATCGATGGCTGTCCAGCCGGTTTAAAAATATCTGAAGAGTTTATTCAAAATGAATTGAATAGAAGGATGCCCGGTAAAGGAGATTTTTCAACCACTAGAAGTGAGAAAGATAAATTCGAAATTTTATCTGGTGTATTTAACGGAATGACTACGGGCGCTCCTATTTGTTTATTAGTCTGGAATAGAGATGTAGACTCTTCTTCATATGAAAAAATGAGGTTCATTCCTCGACCCGGACACGCTGACTTTACAGCTCATAAAAAATATTCAGGTTATAACGATTATCGAGGCGGTGGCAGATTCTCTGGTAGAATAACTATTTCAATAGTCTTAGCTGGAGCAATAGCCAAAATTATTTTGAAAGAAAAATTGGGTATTGAGATATTTGCTTATACAAAGACCATAGATGGCATCGAATCAAATATTCCTATACCGAATGATTTTAATAATATAAAAAGAGACCCTGCCACGGGTTGTATCGATCCAGAACTTACAGCAAAAGCCCATAAAATATTGGAGGATCTAAAAAAAGATGGCGATTCTACAGGAGGAATCATTGAATGCATAGCGAAAAATGTTCCAACTGGTTTAGGCGAACCATTTTTCGATACAATTGAAGGCGATGTCAGCAAGATAATGTTTGCTATCCCTGCAATTAAGGGCGTCGAATTTGGATCCGGGTTTAAAGGTTCGAGTATGAGAGGCTCTGAAAATAATGACCAATTTATTGTTAAAGAAAATAAAATCCTTACCGAAACTAATAATGCAGGTGGAATATTAGGCGGAATATCCACTGGAATGCCAATTGTATTGAGAGTTGCAGTAAAACCTACACCTTCTATTCGAAAGACCCAAAAATCGGTTGACATTAAAAAAATGGAACCAATCGAAATTCAAGTAAAGGGCAGACATGATGTTCTTATTGTTCCTCGTGCTATTCCTGTAGTTGAATGCGCATTGGCTATTGTTCTTCTTGACCACGCCCTAAGATCTAATATTATTCAAAATGTATTAAGGTGATGTATTTGTACAAAACAATTATTATTGGTGGAACAGGTGGAATGGGTAGATTAATTGCACAGACCTTTAAAGATGAATTGGATATTTATATAAGTAGTAGAGATACAAATAAAGCTAAAAAGGTGGCTAACGAATTAAATGTAAATTATTGCTCCGAAAAAGATTATTATGATGCTGATATTATTCTTATTTCAGTACCAATGGACAAAACACTCGAAAACTGTACTAAAGTAATTCCCCTTATGAAGGACGGAGCATTACTAATGGAAATCTCCTCTGTAAAAACTGGAATAGTCGATCAACTTAAAATCCCTGATAATATTGAATATATAAGCGTTCATCCATTATTCGGACCTATGGGGAGCTTCTTGGATCAAAATGTCGTATTAATTCCCGTTAAAACTAAAAAATGGTTGAATATTATAAAAAAATTGCTGGAAAAAAAGGGGAGCCAAGTTTCTATAGTTTCCTATAAAGAACATGATAAGATTATGGGTAATGTTCAAGTTATACATCATTTTTCATACCTATGTTTGGGTGTATATCTATCCGAAAATTTCGTACCAAAAGAATTCTTTACCAGATCTTATAAAAAAACTGTAGACTCCTTCAAAAATTATGAACAAAACCTTAAAATCATGATTGAAATACAAAAATTAAATCCTTATTCAAGAATGGTCCGTAAAAAATTTGCCGAACTTGTTAATGAATTGGCAGAATTACCAGAAGAATTATTTGAGAAAAAGATAATTGAAAGTCTTTCAAAGTTATATGCTCATTATACTAACGAATATCTACCAGATTAATTTATTTGATAAAATTTACTGTCTCAGCTCCCCCACTCTCTAATAGAATATCCTTAATCTTCTCCAAATTCTCTTTACAATTTGAAATATCAGCTATTATATACCATTGAGCTATCTTTTTCCTCTGTATTATTCGAGATTCCCCTAATAAAAGATCTATTTTTAATTCAGCAAGCGTATTTGCGATTTTTGCAAGCGACCCCGGAAAATCACGCATGGTAATAACTATAGTCAACGTCTTAGCATTAGGATCCGCAAACGGGACCATTTTAATCTCTTTATGATCTATATCAGAACTAATTAATAAATACATACCTTGTATTAATCCCAATGATTCTCTAATCGTCTTTGGAATGACTATTCTAAACCTTTCATCTATTCTTACAATTTCACTTAATTTCATTGTTAATAATTCCCTTCATTTAATATTTACTTGTTAAAATTATTATTATTAAATTTGTAATATAAATCTTTTATGATTTTGTTTCTTAAATATATACTATAT
>CAZYEE010000025.1:0-22422 GCA_964646355.1 uncultured archaeon
ACGACATATTTTAGAGTTGCAAATTTTAAGCCTTATAATGGAAAAATTTCAGACCTAAAATTACTTAAAGAGGATATATGGGCAATTTCAAGGGTTAACTCATTGACTAAGGAATTGACCTCAATGTTTGAAGCTTTTAATATACCCAAAATACCAAAAATCTTACAAAAATTTTTATTAGATGATTTAAGCAGGTGGTATATCCGAATTATCAGAAAAAGAATTGAAGGTGACCCTAATGATGAAAATACAATTGCAGCATTGAATACCTTGTATTATATTCTAAAAAGATTCTTGCTTTTATGTCATCCTGTCATACCTTGTCTAACCGAAGAATTATATCAATATCTCGTAAGGCAACTTGAAAAAGACACACCTGAGAGTATTCAATTGGATGTATGGCCTGTTGTTGAGGAAGATTTGATTAATGAAAAATTGGAAGATTCGATGGAAACTATTAAGAAAATAGTTCAAGAAGTAAGGGCACTCCGCTCACTCAAAAATATTGGAGTAAGGCAACCACTTGGAGAACTAATAATCGGAGGAGATGAAGAAACAAAAGAGGTACTCGAATTATTCGAGAATTTAATTAAAAATGAGGTTAATATTAAAAAAATTACCTTCTACAGCAAGACACAACTTATTAAAGAAAAATTAGAACTCGTATTCAATCCAAACTATTCTACTCTTGGCAAAAAATTCAAAAAGTCCCTAAACAACATTCTGGAACATATTAAAACACTTGATATCTACGAAATTAAACAGAAACTAGACAATAATGAATCTTTTGAATTTGAATTTGATAATAGAAAGTGGACTTTAGACCCAGGCGACCTCGAATTCAAATATATAGCTGCTGATAATTATTGTTTCACATATTTGGACAAATATATAATTATGCTAGACCTAACAATAGATGAAGAATTGTATGAGGAGGGAATTTCCCGCCAAATTAACAGACGCATACAATCAATGCGAAAGGACTTAAACTTAACGCCAAAAATCGATAAAATTATGTTATATTATGAAGGTGATGATTTCCTCGGTACGATAATAAATAAATTCAAGGATTACCTAAAAGCGGAGGCCGCAATAACTTCTATCGAAAAAGGCCTTCAAAATAAAGGTCATACCAAAGAATGGGAAATTGAAGGTAAAAAACTAATTCTTGAGGTAGTAAAAGAATAATTTTTTTAATTTTATAAAATTATAATCTTTTATATTTTATATAATCTAATTAAAATGCCTAGTAATATAAAATAAAACATAGTAACGTAAAGTAAAATATTATAAAATAAAATAAAACATAGTAATATAAAATAAAATGCTCAGTGATATAAAATATGAACAATGGGCTATATTTTCTCCTTCATAACGTTAATTCTGTGAATATAGTAGCAGAATTTACTCAAACAATGCTAGGATTTGATGTTCCAAACATTATTATTTCTAAAGCGGAAGGCTCAGCAGCAATGAGTGGAGTACCAACAGCTCACAAACTTGCATTTAAAAATAACAAAAATCTGCTTTATTTAAAGGATATTTCTGATGTAATCGAATTGGTTGAGCCAGATGAAGTCTTACTCTACGTGTCTAAAAAATATACTGACAATATTTTTAATGAAATGAAGGTCATTAAACTTTTAAAACAAAATAAAAAAGTATTAATCGCATTTTCGGGTCAAAAATCAGGTTTTTCTAGACAAGAAATGGATTTTGGGCATTTAATATCTCTAGATCTCCCCTCTGATATCAGTGTACTGGGCTCTGTAGCAATAATTTTATATAAAATTTTTAATGTTAATAAATGAAAATGGAATACAATTTCTTAGTAATATTCTTATATCATACTGTATATTTTGAAATTAATCATTCGGCTAAGGGCCGGTGGTCTAGAATAAAATTTATTCAAAAATTATGGACAAATGGTTATGATGTCGCCCTTACGAGGCGAAGGTCGTGAGTTCGAGTCTCACCCGGCCCATTTCTTCTTATTTCACAATTTCATCTGGTATAAATGCATTCATTTCAATACCAGGTAAATGGGGACCAATGTCTTTAATTATGCCAGGAGCTTCTGTGTCTTCTTTACACACCATTGAGTATTCAAATAGTCCTAATCTTTCTGTTTTGATAATATCACGGGTGTGTCCCGTTCTTTTTAACACTTTTTGGATGATATTATTTAGTACTCCATTTATATTGACTCTTTGGAGCCCCTTATCTACCCATTTTTTGAATCTATTAAGTTGTTTTTTAGAAAATTCTGCTTCTATCTTATAATTTCCAGGATCAATATTTGTTATCAATATCTCGGTTGGCATTTCGTTAATAATTCCATAGATATCAATGATTTTTCTGGTGGAGATCTTCTTATTTTGGACAAGTTGTTCTCTTAATTTATGTAAAGGGATCAAGGCATCTGAAAAAGTATCATTATGAATTGCACCCACGTTGACATAAATACCATAACCATATTTATTGACCTCAACGAATTTTCCAAAGTATTTAACATTATTTTGAAGATCTTCAAAATTTTTACAGATATGAAATTCTTTTTTTAAGAAGTTGTAAGTAAACTCTTCATCATCACCAAAAAATCGTATGTAAATATTTCCGGAATCAGTAATAGTGATCGTATCTAATGTAATATCCAGTTCACCAAGCATTTTATTAATCCTATATTTAAAATATTTAAATAAATCCTTCTGAAAGGGCCCATAAATTGTTTCAATTAAAAGTACTTCTTTCATAATTGTTCAATCACAAAACCTATTCAAAATTTATAAATTCAATGTTTTTATTGAATTTATTAATACTATATAAAATCTGGTGTTTTTTATTAAATAGTTCAATATAATTTAAGGAGTAATGATCATTGATGAAAAAAGTGATTGTAATACGATACGGACATAGACCTGCAAGAGATCAGCGTATGACCACTCATATTGCCCTAATAGCAAGGGCTCTTGGAGCTGATGGTATGATAATGACCGATGTAGCGGATGAAAAAATAGAAAGTTCAATTCGAAATGTAAATGAAAATTGGGGTAGCAACTTCTTTATAGAAATGGGTATCAAATGGAGGGCTTTAATTAATAAAATAAAAGAAAATAATGATTTATTAATACATTTAACAATGTATGGATTGAGACTTGATGAAGATATTATTGATGAGATTAGAGGATTTAATAAAAATGTATATATATTTGTTGGCTCTCAAAAAGTCCCTTCTATAATTTATAATCTTGCAGATTACAATATTTCAATCACAAATCAGCCTCAATCTGAATGCGGGGCGCTCGCTATTTTCTTAGATAGATTGTTTAAGGGTAAAAATTTATATCTTGAGTTTGAAAATGCTAAATTTAAAATAATACCCGCCAGACATGGAAAAAAAGTGGAGTTGAACCGCTAGAGCGCGTTCAAGTCGAGACTGATAAAACCAAACAAGGTAAAATCAGGTCTTGTATTTTTTCTTTTTTAAATGAACGATATCTCCGAGGGTTAATCCTTCACTTTTATGCTTGGTTTTATATTCAAATCCTTCGTCAATATCGGCGACGGTTAATAAGTTAATTCCAAAAATTTTTTCCAGTTTTTCTCTTACATCATCCGTGGGTTCCTGACCGCTTTCAATTCTTCTAATCAAGGAGGGCCTAATATTTATTCTTTTCCCCAGTTCTTCTTGAGTCCAGCCTCGTTTTTCTCGCTCCCTTTTTATTATCTTATTAAAATCTTCGACCAGCTCCATTTCAGCAAATTCTGGTCTGTAGCTTGATTTCCTCCTATAACCTTTTTTATTTCTAACTCTGGGTGTAGTTTTAACGGACTCTTTAATTTGAGTTCCAAATTTAGCACATTTTTGACAAACCTTCAACTTTGCACCTTCTATCAGTCTCCACTGGGCTCGACCATAAATTTCTTGGCCACAAACATCACAGATCTCTTTTCTTGGCATTTCAATTCACAATACACACTAATTGCTGATATTCAAAAAGTTCACATATAATTATCATATAATTAATACGTTTTCTAAATTATAAATTTACTTTATAATTAATGAAACTGAATTTTTTTTTAATGAAATTGAATTTATTTAAGGATTTTTTTGATAATTTTTAGGTAAATGAAATTATGCCTATTTATTGAAAAAATCTTTTTTAATAGTGGTGTAATTGTACCAAATTGGATAGAATATTAAATCCCTAAAATTTAATAATCACATTATCCTAAATTAAATTAAAGACTTGTAAAATTAAGTTTATGTATTGATTTGTTATAAATTGAATAAGAAATAACCAAAAAAGGAACGATTTTAATGCCTGAAAGTACGGAATCAAATAAGAAATGGTATCTCAATGATAATAGTTATTTAATTTCTTATACTAGAACGCTTGAAAGAAGGATAAGAGCTTTAGAAACAGAGAGACAGATTTATAATGCTGAGAAAATGCGGTTAGAACGAGAACTTCATACCCTTAAGTCAGAACTTGAAAGAATGCGTAGACCACCTTTAGTTACTGCTGAAGTTATTGACATTTTACCTGATAAATCTGTAGTGGTACGCAGCTCTACTGGGCCCCAATTTGTAGTGACGGTCTCACCTAATATTGATATAAATGATATCAAAGTCGGCTCTATTGTGGCTTTAAATCAGCGAACTTTCGCCATATTCAGACTTCTACCAAAAACAAAGGATCCATTTGTTCAAGCGATGGAGGTCGAGGAAAGTCCTAATGTCTGGTATAAAGATATTGGTGGGCTTAAAGAACAAATAAGGGAGATTAAAGAAACCGTGGAGCTGCCTATAATAAATCCAGGAATTTTCGAGGCTGTTGGAATTGAGCCTCCAAAGGGAGTACTTTTATATGGTCCACCAGGTACTGGAAAAACAATGATTGCAAGAGCAGTAGCCTCAGAAACCAATTCTACTTTTATAAGAGTAATAGGTTCTGAACTCGTTCAGAAGTTTATAGGTGAAGGCGCTCGACTAGTCCGTGAGGTTTTCGGACTGGCAAAAGAAAAAGCTCCAAGCATAGTATTTATTGATGAACTAGATGCTATCGGATGCAAACGTTTGGAGATAGCTACTTCCGGTGATAGGGAGGTTCAACGGACTCTTATGCAATTGTTAAGTATATTAGATGGATTCGATTCAAGAGGAGACGTAAGAATAATTGCTGCCACTAATCGAATTGATATACTGGACCCTGCACTCCTACGTCCTGGTAGATTTGATAGACTAATCGAATTCAAACCACCTAATGACAGTGAACGTTATGAAATATTTAAGATCTATCTTAAAAAACTGAATATCGATGAATCAGTCAAAATATCTAAACTTGTCAGATTGACAGCCTCATCCGGTGATCAAAATCCGACAACAGGTGCGGATATAAAGGCGATTTGCACCGAAGCTGGAATGTTCGCAATTAGAAATAATAGAACTGTAATCACAATTTCTGATTTCATTAAAGCCATTCAGAAAGTTAAAGGAAAAACTCCAACAACAATAACAAGTAAGTTTTATTCTTAATCTCAATTTATTTTATGATTATTGATGCATTAATAATCATTTTTTCATCATTCTATTTTATTTCTTTCATTTAAAGTGATGTATTAAAATGGAGATTCTTTCCAATTCATCTCAATACTATTTTTATATGCGAAAATTTATAGCTCTATTAAAATTTCAATATTATATTGATGATGTCTCAATAGATTTTTTTAAGAATCTTAATTTATCGTTTATTTTTTCTAAAAACACAGGTAGATTAAAATATATCAAATCCAATGGAAAAATTATTGCTACCTTCAGAGCCCATGATGGATTCCTTGTATTGACAAAATTCGGCGCTACAATCATCAAAAATTTAATCGAGTACCCAAAACTTAGAGTTGTTATCCCAAATGAAATCTCTGAATTTATTGCCAAGGGACGTAATGTCTTTTCAAAACATGTTATTGAAATAGATCAAGAATTACGTCCCGAATCTGAAGTGCTTATTGTAGATCAGACCGATAAACTTGTGGGAATTGGAAAGTTAATTATGAGCCCAGTTGATGTAAAAAAATTTAAGACTGGAGTTGCTGTAAAGGTCAGATAAATAATTCATCTGCCATTATTTATTTTACATTTGTAATATGAATCTTTAATTTTAATATCTATTAATTTTTTATTAATACATGATTTATTAAGGCTAATTTTTATTTGTTCTTTATTTTTTCTTCAGCTCAATAATCGCCTTAGCTAGATCTCCTTTTGTTTTAATTAAAGTTTCTCTTGCTTCTTCTTCAGTAACTCCAGCTTGCTGTGCTACTAGTTGCACATCTTCAAAAGGGATCTCTATCGGTTTTTCTTCTTCTGTTTCTATTTTCGTTTCTTGAGTTTTACTTAACTCGTCTATAGATGTGCCCTCAACCACCTCATTTCCTCCGATAATTTGATAAACTCTTCCTTGTCCTGCCAGTTCTACAAAAGTCACATTTTCTGGATTTTCTAATTTTATTTCATTTTCGCTTGTTCTTATTATCACTTCAATAACATTTGGAATTTCTTTTATGTTCATACTTGGATCCTGCTGAAGTTTCCTCATTGCTCTTCTTATTGATCTGCTACTTCCTTTTCTTGCTTGTTGCTTTTTTATTTTATGCCATTTGGACATATGTTCACACCATCATTTTTAAGCAAAAATATAAACAGTAAATGCAATTGTATTCAAAAAAATAAATAAAAATAACCATTCTACAAAATATCTGTTTTGATTTTCGGGATACTCTTTCATGTAGGAATGAATACCAAAAGATATTATCGTCATTAATAAAAAATCAAGAAACATAACTCCAGTAAATACTTCTAACTCAATTGGACCAATTAATCCAATTATCATTACTCCTGTTAATAATAAAAAGATCCAACCAGAGATATTGAGTACCATTTTGAAATTTATTTTTTCAATATTCATTTTGATATCTTCCTATAATCTTATTAGCTTCTAATAATTTTATACTCTTTCGTTTATGATTATTGTCGCTTAGTATCACAAATTATTATTGCTTATCCATTTTAAAGATTTTTGATATCTTTATTTTTGATGTTAATTATATCATTTTATTCTTTATTTATTTAATATAAATCGTTAATTCCTATTTTATTTTTATTGATGAATGAACTACAATTTTAATCATATTTTTTTGTTTTTAGTTAATTATATTCATCTAAGACTTCTTGATACAATTTATTCAATTCTATTTTCTATAATCTGATTTAAATTGATAAATAATAAATACCGCCCTAAAAATATTTAAATGCTAAAACCGAAAAAATAAGACACTAATATAGATTTATATTATTTCGATTATTGTAATATTTAAAATATTAGCTTATAGGTTAATGTAAAAATTTTCGAGGAATAGTTTATGTCGGAATCGAAAGGTGGCGGTCTCGCTGAACTGCTGCAGGAATTCCAAGATGATACTGGCATAGATTCAGGTTTAGCCATTATCTCCAGAGATGGACTGATAATGCGTTCATTATCTCTACCATCTGGCATAGATGAGGATATTGTGGCTGCTAATGCTGCACGTATACTTTTTCTTGGAGAAGCTACTGGAAAAGAGTTAAATAAAGGTGAATTACAACAAGTACTCTTTCAATTCGAAAATGGATTCGTTGCTCTTGCTGGTGCGGGCCCTTATGCAGCTGTAATGGCATTAATCACCCCTGAAAATAAATTAGAGACAGGGGCTATTCTATTTTCAATAGGAATACTGGCCCGTAGGGTCAAAAAATTGTTGTCCGGATAGATTTTTCAAATTTAATTCTTTTTTATTTTATACAAAATTAGATAAATTACCAAAATATGAATAACAGATCTGATTTTTAGAGTATTTGGGGAAAACCCGTTAAAATTCATCAGATTTAATAAAAAATAATACTTTTTGCTAATAAAATCCCCTACCATCTAATAAAATTAGGTTAACAACCTAACTCTTTTTTAAACGCTCTCCTATACTTCCCGTATCTGTCTTCCAACGAGAATTTAGGCGGCCCTACTGGAATTGTTTCTCCTCCACATCCAGAAACCGGACATATCTCCTTATTTATTGTATATCGTCCGCAAACCTTACATTTTCTTAAAAGTTTTCCCAACTTGATCCTCTTATTTGCTTTTAATCTCTCTAATTTCGTGATTATTATCAAGATCTATCAGTAATATATGATCATTGTGGGGATACTCGATTCTATATGGAAAATTACAAATATTTTCAGGTATCTCACATTTCAATATAATTGTTTCTTTACAAACAGGGCATTTAAATTGTATTGCTGATCTTTTTTCAGTTCTTATACAACTTATAAACTCTCTTTTTTCACTCTCGTCTTCAATTATTTCAATTTTTATGTCCAAAGTTCTGTCGTTTGTCATTTTTTCAGATCCTATTTTAATTGAGGCACTTATTTTTAGTTAATCCTTCTAATTGTAATTTTTTTCTTATATTGTTATAATTTCTATTCTTATATTAAATAATCAATAAACTATTAAATAATTAATATATTCTGTCATTAAAATTTTGATTTTCATGTAATAAAATTTTTTTCAAATTATTTCAATTATCAACTCTTAATTATTTTTCTGAGTATTTTTTCCATTAAATTTGAAAAAGAATTGGTTATAATAATATTTTCTATCCTTTTATTTACTCAATAATATTCAGTCTCATAAAATGATCATATTTAATAATTATTGATGACTCTTGTTTTGATTCATATTATATTTTGTAATCTGGATACTACCTTATACTGTAATTATATTCTCTATTTCTTCCTCCAATTTATTTTTCAAACTTGAGTGCTCTCCTAAAAAATATATCGCCATAATGCTAAAATTTAAAAATTTTTATTCAACTAAATTTAATAAAAATTATGAATTCCAAATATGGATATTAAATTTATCAAGTTAATCAAAGTTTATATCTTTCATCATTAATCCTTCACAATATTCAATAAAAATTAACTAGATTATGAAGAGTTATTGTAGATTTGGAAGATATTTCCTAAATAGGTTTGGAAATGGTGAAGGAAATAGATAGGTGATCAAATTTGACTAATAAAAATTATAACGATTATACTACAACTAAGTATTTAATTACTGCCCAAATAGTGGTCGAAGGTATTGTAGAAAACTTATTTAATAGTCAATCTATGACTAAGTCTACACAAACCGGATGTGGTTGGAGCCCTATTTGGGCAAACAGAAGGTTTATTGGGTGAAGAACTAGATTTAAGGGAATTACAAAGAACCGGCCGTATTGGTAGAATTCAGGTAAATATTGAATCAAATGCTGGAAGATCGGAAGGTCAAATAATAATACCTTCCAGTTTAAACAGAATTGAAACTTCGATACTTGCCTCCGCAATTGAAACAGTAGACCGTGTAGGTCCATGTGCGGCTAAAATCACCTTAAAACATATCGAGGATATTAGAGAAACCAAACGTCGGAAAATAATTCAAAGAGCAGCTGATATCCTAAAGCGGTGGGAGGCCGAAGTTATCCCTGAAAGTCAAGAAATCTCAAGCAGAGTCTTAGAAGAAATAAAGACAGGTGAAATTCTTAAATATGGGCCAGATAAACTTCCAGCGGGCCCAGACATTGAAAAAAGCGACGAAATTATTATTGTCGAAGGTAGGGCAGATGTTCTTAACTTACTCAGATGTGGGATCGCCAATACCATCGCGGTCCAAGGAACTAATATCCCAAAAAGTATCATCGATATCACCAAAGGTAAAAAAGTCACTGTGTTTTTTGATGACGACAGGGGCGGAGAACTAATTCTTAAGGAAATAAAACAGCTTATTAAAATTGACTACATTATTAAATCAATTGAGGGTAAAAGCGTTGAAGAACTTACTAAAAAGGAAATTTTTAAGTGCCTAAAGAATAAAAAACCATTTAAAGATGAAGCAGAACCAAAAGCTAAAGAAAAAGAAATATCTAAACAAAAGAAGCCCAAAAAAGAGCCCAAAATAAAAAAGAAAGGTAAAAAACAAGACCTTAAAAAGCAGCCAAAGACCGCCATCAAGGTTAATCATAAATTGGTAAATGCTGCCTCTGAAATTAAAGGTTCATTGACTTCTAAGATTTTCGACAAAAATTTTAACATTATTGAAGAAATCGGAGTTATGGAACTTGCCGAAAGACTTAATGAGATCGATCAACCAATTAAAGCCATTGTTTTTGACGGTGTCGCAACACAACGGCTCCTTGACATTGCTGAATCCAAGGGAGTTGACACAATTATCTGTGCTAAAATCAGCAAAATCACTAAAAAACCACATAATATTAATATCATAACTTTCCAACAATTAAATTTAAATTAGACTTTTTCATTTCATATTTAAAATCTATTTATTAATCTATTACCTTATTAAGATGGAGTATTATTGGAATGAACGAAGAAGATCTATTAATACCACGAGATGATTACCTTGCAGCTGGTATTCATATCGGTACTCAAATAAAAAGCGCTGATATGAACCAGTTCATCTATAGAATCACTCGAACAGGATTGTATGTAATCGATATTAGGAAGACCGACTATCGTCTGCGTGTCGCTGCCAAGTTCATCGCTAGATTCGACCCCAGTAAGGTCATCGTGGTGAGTAGCCGACGTTATGGACATAAACCAGTTTCAAAATTTTGCGAAATTACCAAAACAAACCCAATTGTTGGTAGGTTTATTCCAGGCACACTCACTAATCCCTCAGCAAAAAAATATGTACAGGCTGAACTCGCAGTCATCTCAGACCCAAGAGCAGATAAACACGCCCTTTCTGAGGCGAAAAAGACCCGTATTCCCGTTGTCTCATTTTGCGATACCGATAATAATACCTCAAATGTTGATTTAATAATTCCTGCCAATAATCGTGGCAGAAAAGCACTCGCCCTATTATTCTGGATTCTTGCACGTCAGGTACTCCTTGAAAGAGGTCTTATCAAGGATACCACTGAATTCCAATATCCTCTCGACGATTTCTACACTCAAGGTAGAATTCTATTTCAACCTGACCGCATGCTGGACGAATATGAACGCAGACGTGGTAGAAGAAGAAAAAAAGGACGATAAATATTTCAAATCCTTATGAATATTATAATTTTGTAATTATTATTTATTACAATTTACCAATATCATTCTTGTTTTAAGCATTATTTTATAATATTTGTTTATAATATGTATTTTAATTTTTTTTTAAAATCAATTTAAGCTCACTTTTATTTTTCTTGTTTAAAAACACCCAATTTTCATGATACATCCCGATCCTATATTAGAAAGTCTTATTAGTTAAAAGGGAGATTGCGGTGCTACCATCCTTCTCTTTATTTTATATTTAAATTTCTGTAGCATTGTCATTTTCGAATTACAAGCCTCATATAATTCATCCAATCCTATAGCATCCCAATATAATGGACATGCACCTTCACATAAATTAAAATATTCGCATTTTTTACATATAGGTCTTGCATACTCTTTAGATCTCCAATATAATGCCGATTTATTTGACCAAATCTCCTTGAAATCCTGTTTAAGTAAATTACCTATACCTGTTTTGAACGAAGAACAAGGAAGAACATCTCCCGAAGGAGAAACACTTAATAGACCTTGACACGCTGCACAACTTTTTAAATCTAAATTTAGAGAGATTGGGTGAAAATATTTATAACATAATGGAGAATACCAGATAAATCTGATATTTTTGTCTACAGCATGATAATATACTTCTTTTATATATTTTCCAATCTCACTATATTTTACCATAACTTTTTCCGTTTCCTTTAAAGAAGAACCCGTATATATAACCATATTCATTGAAAAATATTCCATTTTAAGCTCATCTTTTAAAAAGTCTACGAGGTTTATTAGGTCATGAAGATTCATTTTATTAATTGTGGTATTTGTGTGGACATTTATTCCCAAAGATTTTAGATTCAAGATCCCATTAACCGTATCCTCAAACGACCCCTTTTTTCCAGTAATTGCATCATGAATTTTATGATTGCTCCCTTCAAGCGAAATTTGAGCACTATGAAGCCCCGCTTCGACTAATCTCCTTGAATAGTTATGGTCTTTACATTTGCGCCCATTGGATATTAAATTCACTCTCATTCCAAGTTTTCGAGCATATTTTATATATAAAGGAAGCTCCTTGACAAGAGTAGGCTCTCCCCCAGTGAAAGAAATACTCGGTACCTTGGCATCCCACCTTATTATGGAAATTATTTTTTTGATTTTATCAGGCGGTAGTTCTTTAGTTTTTTTATACGGTGAACTATCTGAATAACAAAATACACACTTATTATTACATCGATATGTAAGTGCTATCTCTGATAAGACAGGATAAAATAATTTCTTTGATTTGAATGGGATCAATTCAACATTATCATGTTGATAATAAATTGGACAACCAGATACTACCGCCCTTAGATCGGCAATAAAATCGAAAATATCTCTTTTTATTTGATCAACAGATATTTGGTATTTAGCATGAATCTCATTAATTACCTCATCATTGGTAGCCCCTGCGAGATATTTTTTTAAAATTAGAACCCCTAAATCATTAAGATGATGAACTTTCATGGGTCTTAAGATTAGAGTTTTGTCTTCCTCTCTCACATATAAATAATCCTTAATCTTTTGTATATATTCAGGTATCCACTCAAGATCTATCTCATTATTATTAGTAATTGATTGTTCCATCTCATTCACATTTTAAGATTTTCATTATTTTTTATTCCAATATACTTGAAATAATCCAACAAACTCATTTTGCATCCTCAACATGCTCAAAAATATTGTTCATAAGATTCAATGCTTTTTTATAAAGTAAATTTAATTGTGAAATCGATATTACTGGAACTTCAGTTGTATTACTTGGTATATCATATCTGACCACTACCACCGATTCATTGGGTGAATATGGCGTTTCAAAAATAATGGGCCATTTAAATCTTGGATATGAAGAAAATAATCTTCTTAATAAAGACTTTTTCTTTTTGGGTTTGTTTTTCGGTAGATATTCATCAACATTCGGAATCTCTTTTTTATCTAATACTAGAACACAATACGGATATAGTATATCACTAACTGAAATCTGTACTAATAAACATTTAAAACCAACTTTTTCAAGTTTAGGTCTTAATATAATAATTTTATCAATAGAAAAGACAAAATAATCTCCATATACTCTTATTTTTATTAAAAATCGTAAATCTGATTCCTTATATAAATAATTTTTATAAAAATTTATAAGAAAATTAGTATCTTTTGAAAACGAGATCTTTTTCGATAATATACTATAACCCGATATTACTCCAATCGAAATTCCTACTATAAATATTATAAATGAGAAAAATGATATCCATCCGATATTAAATACAATGTTAACTCCAAGTTCAAAACATGCCAAAACCATAAAAAGTAATAGAAACGAACCAGTTATTATGATCAATATAAAAATTGGTATTTCGATTTTTTCTTTATGCTGGTCTTTACATATTTTACAGATCTCTTCAAATTCACTTATCGATATATTATATTCCCTTCTAATATTTTTTAATTTTTTAAAATTGAAAAACTTAATTCTTGTAATATTTATTCCCATGTATATTGAAATTCCCAATAAAAATATATACATTATAATAAATATTATCAGATTATATGACAAGTAAACCTGAATTATGTTGAATCCTAAAAAGCTAATTAGAAAATACGCTAATCTGATAAATCTTCTTTTAGTTACAAATGCTGATAAATCTTTATTTTTCCCGGTTTTTTTTCTTGATTCTAAATTCGTATTTTCAACCTTCAATTTAACCAACAAACTCTATTTATAACCCTATAAAATATTGTGATGAAATTAACGATTAAATTCAAATTAATGACCTCCTGAAACACAAGCTCCATGACATGCACCGTGGCAAGCCGCATGACAAGCTGCATGACACGCATTATGGCACGCATTATGACATGCATTGTGGCACGCATTATGACACGCCGAATGACATGCGCTTGGAGAAAAATGTACTGGAGATGCTGAATAGGCTGTATATGAACGGGAATAATAGAATGGATACCAGATTTTTTCTACACTTTGTAAAGCATATCGATAAGTTAATTCATCATACTCCTCATATCTCTCCTTCTCCAATTTCTCCTTTAATTCAGGGTCTATTTGTTTTAGATTTTTAATAAAATCCATCAACCAAAAAGGAGGTCTTACACCTTTTAATTCAAGGTTTTTTAATTTTTCATCATGTTCTTCATCAATATATAACCATAACCACAACCAATTTCCGTTCTCATCGAATTTATTCCAGTATCTATTTGCTCTTTCAATATTATCGCTCTCATTTTCGATGCTATTCCATATATCCTGTATTTTAGAACGATAAAATTCTGCAGTTTTCTCAAAATCTGCATCTATAACCTTAATCTGTATATTTTCAGCCAGAACCTTAATAACAGATTCAATGCTTTCTTTTGTTATCTTTTTTCCATCTAATAATGAATTCAACAATTTCGTCTCATAATATGGAGGCTCCTTCAAGTTATAAAGATACAATCTTAAAATGATAGGGTCTTTATCTAATATCTCTATAACCCCTCTTCTATACAGGTCCATTATTATGAGGTTTAAAATTTTTACCACGGGCAAATCTAAAAAGAAGGCTGCCTCAATAGGGTCCAAATCTTTTATAATGTTTCCAGGTATTCCCAAGGTTTCTAATTTAATTTTTGGTTTTTCATACATATATGATTTATTTATAATGGATATAAGTAGTTTTTTAGGTGTTTTTATAGAATTTTCTTTAATAATTTTTTTCCTTTTTACTCGAACTATCTTGTCATCTCTATAAACTAAAAATATGGATACAATTATCAATCCTAATCCTATACTCACTGCCATCAATATTAATACATAATACATCGAGACGTCTGAAAACACATTAGGATTAGTGTAAAATGAGAATTCAAAATGAAAATATGGAGGTGCGTTGTATTTTACCATGTTAACATTCAGATAATGTAGACCGTTTGACGGATTTACATAATTATCAGACCAGATGACTTCATCATATGTAGTGGTCAAACTTTCTTCCGTTAGTATTCCGTACCGGTCAAAAAATGCCTGATCGATTGTATCCTCTGGTCCAACTATTATCGGAAAAATTACACGAACGGATTCTACTGGAATTTCTTGTGCCCATTGAGTTGGTGCCCAATGAAATACTGCAAGTGCTCCAGGTCCATTTGGATTATCTATAAAATCAATAATGGGATTTACCGTCTCATAAACAACAATAAAAGTAACAGTACACCCGGCGCTAATTCTTTCACCTGTACTGATATCAAACCAAATTAAATTAATATCTGAGGGATCGGGATAATGTCTAATGTTATATACTCTACCATCATTGACATAAATCTTATTTTCATCTTCCTTAAAAATTCTGGGCTCAGGAATCTTGATTGATATCCCTAGCAAAGAACCGTATGAAATAATCAAACTGATATTGTATCTAACTACCGCAACCCCATTACTTTTTAAAATTACTTGAACAACTTGATGATTTAAATAAAACTTTACATCTCTATAATCGGCTCCTATTTTTAGAGCCCTACTCTGGTATACTGGCATGAAAATTAGTAGCATAAAAAGTATTAAACATAATGATAGTTTAACATCTTTATTCATAAAATCTATCCATCCATCTCCTTAATTCACCAAACTATCTTTTTATATTGATCCTTTTGTATGATTTACGTATATTATCAAGTAAACCGCAATGACCCTATTTGAATCAATTATATCGATAGAATCGCATTCTCTTATTGATAGTTAATCATACAATGCCCAAATCAATTAAAATATATGGTCTATAGGATTAAAAAATCTTTTTCATATATTCATATGGTTTCCATTTTTTTCATATGACAATAAGAATGAAATACTTTCAATAAAAATACAGCTTCAATAGGGTTTTGTGCTTGCGATGAACATGGAAATATACATCACACACAGCTTGTTGAATCTTAAAGTATATAGGAAATAAAAATAATATTAAAGAGGAATATCATAAATGCTATGTATTTCCATAAAAAAATAGATAATTTACGGATTTAAATCATTGTGCTATTGAAATCGCTTCTAAATGGTTTTATCGACATGGTTTTTATGGTATTTTAACTAGATTCCCTTAGTAGTATTTTCTAACTTTATTTCATAAATTTTAATCCACTGAATAGCCCAACTTCTTAACAAGCTCTCTCCTTTGTTTTTTTTCATCTTCAGTCTCGATTTTATTAACCGCAGTTCCATCCACCGCTCCTATAACACATCTTCCTAAATCCGTCTCACAAACCACTATCTGAACGGGGTTTGCCGTCGCCACATATATATTGCATACCCCTACAACATCCTTAATATTTTTCATCACATTTATTGGAAATGCACCTTCAATAAATATGACAAATATATGACTGGCACCTATTTTTAACGCGTTCTCTGCCGCTAATTTACCTAATCTGTCATCATTCGCATTGTACCTTACCAACTTTGGCTGCGCCTCGTTCATCGCGACCCCCACTTTTATTCCAGGCACCGCTGTAATTAAACTCATATACAAATCGTCCACTGTAAATATTGAAAAATTTGCTTGCCCTATTATCACATTATCTTTATCCTCTTTCTCAATATCTATAACTTTTATCTCATTTTTCAATCTTTATTCGCTCCTTTTTTATATATTTCTTTTCAGGTCCCAAAATTCTCTCCAATATTATGGAGGACCTCGTTCTATATACTTTGAAAATCAAATTTTTTAATCTTTTGAAGACAAATAACATTAATTTTAATGAAACAAAAAGTAAAAAAATAAATCCTCTCGATTTTAGGATATACTTAACCGATTTGAGCATGTTTCTTCTTTTAAAGGATCTATTCTGAGCAAATACAAGCAATTGCTGCAATTTCCTTGGCGATACAGCATGTGTCCTGATGACAGGTCTTCCCACATTATACCGATCCCAATCTCCCGTTATCAATAGCCCCTCCTCCTTACATTTATAATAGGTCCTCGTTTTCGGAAACGGGGTCAAAATTGAATAAAACAGAAAATCCACATCAAATTGCTCCGCTCTTATTATATTTTCTACTATCTCGTGTTCCGTAGCATCAAGATCAGCACCCAATATAATATTACCTATGATCACGATGTTGTTCTCATGGAGTATCTTAATAGCCTTTAAAATAGTTTCCACATTAAGCTTCTTATTTATATCCTTCAAACCCTTGTCTGAAATGGACTCTATGCCCATAAACACCAGCCAAAAACCCGCTTCCGCCATCAGCTTTACTACTTCAGGATTTCTCACAATATTATCCGCCCTCACCTGACATATAAAGTGAAAATTCAATCTGCTTTTTATAAGTAACTTGCACAGATCCTTAACCCTGTTCATGTCCACGGTAAAATTATCATCCACAATTAGAATATCCCTCACTCCACTCATTTTTCTAATTTCATATAATTCACTCACTATACTTATCGGACTCCTCGCCCTCCATCTCTTCCTGTAAAACTCGTGAATACAACAAAAATCACATGAATATGGACAGCCCCTCGATGTCTCTATAGAATCATATGAAATACCCATCATGTTGTAATTTTTATATCTCCTATATTTTCTGTCAGGAAACCTCAATCCATCCAAATCCTTGACCAAAGGGCGGTCCTCATTGTGAATTACCTTTCCCTCGGATTTATACGAAACCCCCAAAACACCAGTAAAAGTACCTCTCTTTATCAACTCTCGAAACGTTAACTCGCCCTCACCCCTCACCACAGCGTCCACATACTCCGAACTCAAGATTTCATCCACTGTTAATGTGGCATGCCAACCCCCTAACACCACATCACACCGATTTCTGGTCGTCTCTTTAACAAACTTCGCCAAATCCAATACTTGGGAAACCCCCGATGTTAGATTGCAGCTGATACCCACCAAATCTGGTTTGTAGTCCTCTATAAATCTTTTTATATCCCCAAAATTTAAATTAAAATTACGCGCATCCAAGATCTCAATTCTCGCAAGATCGTCCGCATTTGACTTCAAATATTCCAGTCCAAGCGGGGGCAACTTAAAATAATCCGTGGCAATTTTACTACTCACATTTGGATATATCAATAAAACCCGTTTCCACATTTAATCACATCATTAAAATTTATAACATTAAAGTTTACAGCATCAAAATTAATTCTCATCATAAATTCAATATGTCTTTTATTCTGCCGTTTTATTCTTTCAAATCCCCGCTTTTTAAGTTTATCGCTAAATTCCTAACGAGTTTTATAATGATAAAATAATCCCCTTCATATCTTCCCCGCTTACCCCCTCTCTATAAATTTATTACGAAGTATGTCTCTGAATTCAATACCCCATTTATCTCATGAATCTTCATCACTACTATTTTCGCCAACGACTCTAAATCTTCCTCTGATTCTATCCTCAATATTATATCCTTCGCCCCTGTTATTGCATACGCCTCAACTACCTCCGGTATATTCTTTATATCCTCTAATATCTCCTTCACTTTACCAGCTTTCACATTTAACATTACAAACGCTATCGATGTCATCGTTACTTTATCACCCCTCATATTATTTATTTATATTGGGAGCTCGAAGCTCAATCGGACGATCCGATTGCCAAGTTTTCATAGTTTATTTTAGAAGATATGGACTTGCAGAAATCCATTCCTAAATAAATTTCATGATAATTGCAGCCCATCACCTTTAATTTAAATATGTGATAAAAAAAGATTTCTATTGGAAATGAATTTTTCCTAAAAATTTGTTATGCGTTTATTTTCTATCGACTCATTTATCACACACCAAATCCTTACCCCAATATTTTATTAATAAACCCAAAATACCTATACACACCCCCATCAACACCTCTAATACTACCACAATGCTTATCTCAATATTTATCTCATTGAATATTTCCATCCCGTATTTTAACCCCATCAAAATCAGACCAATTCTCCCAAACCACCAGCACCTCTCCCCACCACCGTTTAATAATATCCTCACACTTAATAAACAAAGCACAAGCCCCAAAATATAAATAACCTCCTCCATAAGATAATATACCATCCGAATTATGCCCATACTAAACATGACCCCAAAATAACCATAAACATCCATGTCCAAAATAAAATTTGCTACCCCCATCAATATATTTAAAATTATAAGACCATATAACCCCGCTAACAAATCATTTATAGCTCCAGAACCACTTATAACTCTTACACTAACCCTTAACTTTAATACCGCCTTAATACTATTCCATCCACAATACACCAACAACCCAACCCACATTAACACATAAAAACTCCATAATGTTATATAATACAATGACTCCCCAACTCCTAATAAATTCCATAACTGACCACCACCCTCCACCACACCCCATATATACCCCAAATACGTATACGCACTCGCATCTCCTAAATACCCAAATATTAAACATAACCAGAAAAATCCACTCAAATCCCCCGTAATTCGCCTCCTACCATATATATACAAAGCCAAAATAATTAACATCAACCCATAAACCAGGTTCAATATCACAACCGTATCATTCGCCGTCCAAGCACCCCACCCAAACTGCACCATCCCATTATACAAATTGGATAACGGCGTTGCAAAATTAAATACTTGGATTAAACCCCTCAATACCAATACAAATGAAATAAAAAAAAATGAGATGTTTATATATGCACTCTTCGAATTTACCTTATTCTGGGATCGCAACTGTTGCCGTACCCACTATCGAATCCCTTAATCTAATTATCCCAAACCAAAACTTTTCTCCTTTTCTCTTACCCAGAAACTCCGCACTTATCTGATCCTTACCTGGTCTAAACCAGTTCCTTATTAACGCCTCCTCTCCAGTCACCCTCTTCGGATTGACCTCGATACCATCTGCCTCGAAATTCAACTCGAATTTCATTTCTCCCTGTAAATTCCAGTCTATATTCACTGTTATCTTACCATTTGCCAACCTCTTTAATACCTCTTCATCGGATAACGACTCATCAGCCTTCGCCTCGCCTCTTAAATAATATGTCTTTGTCGTCGACCTGATCTCTAAGTCCACGAGCTTCTCTCCGTTCTCCTCATATTTCTTTGTTATAATGCCCTTGAAATATACAATGTCCCCAGGTCTGGTCATACCAACCATTCTACCATTATACGCACGGACATTCTCCGCTCCTACCCAGTCTACCAACATCTTACCAAGCATAGCATGACTATATAGCCCATGTGCTATTATACCTTTATTACCAGCACGAACAGCAGCTATATAATCCTGATGTATTGGATTCTGGTCTCCACCTGCATCTGCATATACTTTAAACTCGTTTCTTGTTAAAGGCCCATATTCCATTGATGGACCTACTTCTCCTTCTTTTAAATCATCCCATTTAACCATTTTTTAATACCCTCCAGGCATCACAATTACTCCTATATCTGAGACGCATACTACTTTTCCTATTTTATCCTTATCATTGCTTTTATCAATTGTAGAGGTTGCCTCGATATCTATTACCATCATTCCATTCGATTTGATCTCTATGTTCTTTATCTTTGGTACCGTTAGAATTTTATCTCCGTCCTTAATCGGTGGAGCATCCTTGGGAAACCTATACCCTTGTCCACCATGTAAGATTTTTAACGGATTCTTTATCAATGGACTCCCATCAGAATATTTTGCATCGTTTACTTTCATTAAAGCTGGAAAAACATAAGCGTTTGCATAAGCTGGATGGGCTATTGGGTCATTTTCGTCCAGAAACTCTGGCTGTTTCGCTCCTATCGATTTCGCGAATTCAATTAACTTCTTTTTCTTTACTTTAAACTTTGTACCTTTTAACTCTAATCCAATTAAGCCAGAAAAATCCTTGCTCATTTTCCTTATCACCTTTCGGTTGATAAAAATACTTAACGTTTATTTATTAATAAACTTTGACCTTAAGAATATATTGATACCTCCAGTTTTATTTTTAGACTTGATAATAAACCTACATTCTTCTATTATATATGATTTATAAGAATTCGATTCTATAATTAATTAAATCCAGTGATATGGGGTTATATATTTAGACTGATAACACTAATCTCCCTTGGTATCAATTATTTTCTGGTATATTCCTCTATTCGTCTATAATAATCAAATTATTAAGGTTTATAATCAAATTACTGGAATTTTTCACCTTCATATTATTTAAAATGTTTAATTGTATGGATAGAATTCCTCCTTTATTTTTATTATGGCCATAATTTTACATCAAATTGGGCTCTGATAATCTTGGAATGACAAATTTGGATTGATATAGAAAACGTTTTCGATTTAAAGAATTCCAATAGGTCTAAATTAAAATTAACAAGGAATATAAAAAAATGTAAGAAATATGAGAAATGTAGAAAAATGTAAGAAACGTAAAAAAGGTGATAACAACTATTCTATTCTTTTTGTTTTTTAGGCAATTTTGTAAAAAAAGATTCTAATTTTCTGTATTCAGGACTTTCTATAATCTTTTTCATCGCCTCTGAAATTAGAATTTTATTTATCTTGCTATCCTTTAAATAATAAATTCTTATCAAAAATCTTTCTATTTCGCTTGGTTTCAATTCAAGCTCTTCAACAAGCTCTTTACCAACGTCTAGTGGATCCGCTTCAATTTTCTCTTCTTTGATTTTCTCGATGGTATATATAGCCAGCTCTAAAAAATTTTTCATTTTAATCACTCATTTTAGGGTTTATTTAATTATATCAATAAAAACTTTTTGTAAATCATCAATCAAATCCTTATTATCTCTTAATTTTTCCGGGTAAACATATATCCGCACTCCTGATTCTATTGGAGAGATCGAGGTTAATGATTTTATATATTCAGAAAATAAAGTTATATCTACAGGTTCCTTTTTCTTTTCATTCCAAATATAAACGATTTTTGAAGAAATTGGGAAACTGGGATAAGGTAATATGGTAGGTGAATCAAGGAAAATTAGCTGTAATTTGAGATATTTTTGTTTCAAATTTTCTACAATCTTTATCTCTATTCCTATTTTTTCCTTATATCTATTTTCTTCATTAAGACTCATTATCCAACTCTGTACATCTGATATTTTTTCTATAATTTTGTTTATATTGATCATTTTTGGTAATCTTCTAAATATTAGCTGTTTTAATTGATCTTTAAGTTCATTTCTTTCATATAATTAGAAAAATAGTTTATGATCATCTAAAAAATTCCATATTTCTGCATCAAAGATATCTTCCAAATCAGA
>CAZYEE010000026.1:0-22352 GCA_964646355.1 uncultured archaeon
ATCCTATTGAATCTTAAGTTTATTTTTAAGTTAGCAAAAAAATTTAAGCTTAATCTCTAAAAAAAGTAAAATTGAAAAATAATAAACAATAACGAATTCAATATTTAGGAGGAGTATAAAAAAGTAATTGAATAAAATAATTCATTTTTCTCGTATATCTTCTTTTTTACTTTTAGCTTTTTGTCCTACTTTACATACTCTTATACAGACAGAACAATAAGGAAAATCACCCATTCTTTCAACCCATTCTTGGTACTCTTTTATTTGTGGATATTTTTGTTCGTATTTTGGTATCATTATTAATGCAGTAGGTCTGGCCTCTATCCAGTCTTTTGGTGGTGCTTCTACTTTTGTTAATCTAACCCAGCCCTGAATTCCCCAAAAACATCGATTTAAATTAAAATTATATGGCGGATAATTATCTCTTCCTATGGCACCACTTGGGCACCGTTCAACACATTCATAGCACTTTAAACACACCTTATCTATCAAATCAGGTTCCCCTGTTTTTAATGGTGCATCCGTAACAACTGTAGCAAGTGCAACTCTGGGCCCCCATTCTTTCGTTAGAAATAGATTTGATTGGCCTATTTCTCCCAAACCCGCTAATTGAGCGATGAACCTATGTGAAATAGCCCCGACAAACCTTTTCTCATCACGAGGTAATTCAGGTGCTATTGGTGCAGCATTATAGCCTTTACTTTCAAGGAACTTTGCAATTCTTAAAGCAATTCGTGAGAGTTCTTGATATAGTGTTTGCTGAGTATATACATATACTCCACCATGAATCAAATCATCAGTATGATCACAATCTAATGCTCCATCAGGATATGCCATCACTATACTTATTGCAGCTTTAGCCCCTTTTATAATATTTTGAGGGTCTCCATGTCCATGAGGTGGTTCTTCGGCTCTCTCTGCATCTGCGATACCAATTTTATCAGCGCCTAACTCTAAACCTAAATTGATTACTTGATTAGTTAGTTCTTCGTCATAATCTTCTGACAACTATATCACCACATGAAAAATATATTAAATTAGTTTTTCTATTTTCTATCTTTTGAAAATTGTATTTTATAAATTATCAATTTAATTACTATTTAAGTTTTAATAAGTGTTTAGAAATTTTATTAAATTTAAGTAAATCTTGTTTTCAGACATATTTTTCATAGAATTTTTAGGTAATCAATATATTTCTAATTTTATAATTCATGTTATTATTATTTCAGATTATCTGTCTTATCCTTGATCGTTTATCTATAATTCATTTTCCTTAATATTTTTAAATCGTATTAATAATGATTTAGAAAATTAAAGAAATCAGTTTATAAATGAAAATAAAAATTAGAATCAACAAGATCGCAATTATTCATAAATAATTTTCCCATCCATCTAAAAACTGAAATAATTTTTCAAATATTTCATTAATTAAAAATCAAATTTGGTGTTAAAATCAGAAATTGATTATTAATTATGGTTTAAACCAGCTGAATATATAATATGAAATTGTATTATCCATATTAATCGTTGCTATTACAAACTTTTTTCTTACCGTTGTTGCGAGTCTGCCAGCTCTTACCATTTCAATAGCTGAGATTTCTTCTGAAGATGGTAGAACATGGACAATGAATGGGGCGTGATCGATTCCTGGTCCATGTTCGTAGACTGCAAATACTGCTCCAAATTTTAATCCGGGTCTTACAACATATTTTTCTCTCAGATCTGAATAAACGAGATATTTTTCCTTAAATCCTTCGTGGAGTTTCATGGCAATTTCTTTGAATTCATTTGGTTCAATTTTATTGCCAGTCTTAGAATCCTTTAATACAATCCGCTTTTTTTCAAGTAAATAAAGAGTTTCAAAGAAGGATAATTCTAATGGTCTATCAAATTCAGGAGTTTTTGGTTTTCTGATACCCAATGGTTTACCATAAAAGCCTTCTTTATACAATCTTGAGCCATCTTTGGGATTCCAGATTATTACTCTATTTTGAAGTAATTCTGCCTCTATTATATTTAATGGCTCCCCGTGTTCAATATCTTCATTGGACATTTATTTTGGCTCCCCTTCATTTTTTATTCATCTAGGAGGTCCATATCTACTTACAGCAAGAATTCTTATAGCATCTGCAGTATCGGCTGCTATATCAGATATCTCTTCTAATCTAATAACAAAATCTCGGATTCTTAATATGGTCTTAAAATCTAGTTCTAGATCATAAATATGTTGGATAAAATCTCGCTGTATACCATCTATTTTACGTTCAATATTTTCTACATCTTTAGCAATTTCTATAGATTTTCGTGCATTTTGAGGAAGCATGAAGATAGCCTCTCTGATTATTTTTATACTTTGATCTACATTTTCCATCATTGCTTTCATTTTTTCTATAGATTTCTTATCTGGGCTCCAAGCACTTGCAGCTTGAATTCTATAGCCTAAACCTGTAGAACTATCCGCTAAATGTGATAATAGCATTGTTAAACGCATCAGATCTCCTCTTGCCATCAATCCTTCAGCTTCCGAAAGTTCATCCATAATTTCCTTTTTTAATTCTATGCTTTCCATCTCAATTTTTAATAATTCATCCATTTCTGTTTCAAGTTTGGAATAATCACCGCTAATCATATTGTCGACCATCGTTTCTAATTTCTTTAACAATTTGCTATATATTATACGCATGTAATCGTTTAACATATCTAATGTTTTGATTTCCAAACGATTATATTCATCAATCAATATTTCTGCACTTCCGTATCTCTAAAAGTATTTGATAGTTTTTTTTTACTAATTGTATTTATTATCTACAAATTTATTTTGTATTAAAAATTTTGTTGTTTTAGGGAAATAAATTTCTAAAAAAGAAAATATCTATGCTTTTATTATTTTGAAGAATTTTGGTTTAAATCAAATAAGAAAAATATTAAATAGGAAAATATAAATTTGGAAAAAAGACTAGCAATATAAATTTAATACCAAAATAGACAAAGAAACATGCACAGCAGATTAAAATAATTTTATATACTTTGTCAGTGATCAAATTTTTACCTAAATGTAGCATCGATGAAATAAATGAATACCACGAAAAATCAGCAGAAATATGCCCTAAAAAATAAATTAGCCCGCCTATTAATCCAAAATAAAATACATTTAACGAGTTAATATGTGCTACCCCTGCTGTAGCCCACCATAAAATCCAAAAAGGATTTGAAATACTTAAATAAATACCAGCTAAAACGGCATTTCTACTTTTTTTCTCCCTATTATTCTCAATAATTTCATTAATTGAGACATGTTTAATATCTTTTACAAGTAGGAATGCTAAAATAAAAAGAACTATTCCTCCACAGATTGAAATAGTGATAAATACAGGTGTAATGCTTAATATTATTAATAATCCATAAAAGCAAGAAATTACCACAAGTGATTCTAATATCGCATGTCCTATTATATAAAACGGCCCAGTTTTCCACCCATTTTTTGGAGTATCTATAATTACTCCCGTTAATAGTGGGCCGGGAGTAAGTGCTCCACTAAGTCCATATAGAAAACTTAAAAAATAAATTTGTAATAGATACATAATTCATCTCAAAATCTAATAAATCTATTTATCATTTTAATTTCATGTTAATATAATAATAAAAAGTTGGATAATTTTTAAAGTTCTCCTTTTCCTTTTTTTCTTTCGTAGCTTCGTTTCATATATGGTAATACCAATGCATAGAAAACAAAGAATCCAATTATGACTACACCTATGATAATTCCAAGTATAAAATTAAAATTGACAGTGTAAGGGCTATTTTCAAATAATTCTAAGAATCCAACTGGATCGTTGTGGTAGGTATCAATTAATTCTTCGAAACTTGCACCACCACTAACTACGATTCCTAACCACGAATAAAATATTACTCTAGGTACAGTCCCGATACCAGTTGCCAGTAGATATTTTTTCATCTTCATTTGAGTGAATCCAGAGGCTAATGTAAATAGATCATATGGTACCATAGGGACAGCTCTCATGCCCAATACTAATATTGTGCCATATTTGGACATGAAATATTCTAATGAATCTACATTTTTCTCCCCTAATGAATTTATTGCTAAAGGTCTACCGCCTCGATATGCTATGTAATATCCAATTATTGCACTAATCATAGAACCGATATAACCAACGACCGATCCTCCTGCTAAACCCCAAACAAGTCCTGATGCAAATAACACCATCTCACTTGGAATAGGCGCTATAATAGACTGAAGTACCATCAAACCAAAAAATAAAAGTGCACCCCATATTCCAATATCTCTCAATGGTATTATAACATATTCAAAAACAATCCTTGGTAAGAATGTATCGTCGATAAGAAATTGGTACAGATAAATGGCTGCCATTAATACCACTATTATAATGAAAAATATCATAAATGTCTTTGTAAGTTTGTCATATCGAGAAAAATCAAAGAATCTTTTTAACCAATTTTTCATTCTGGTAAATAGACTTTCATTCTTTTTTTCTACTTCAATATTTTCATTATTTTCGGACGTAGAATCACCTTTTAGATCAAAAATTTTGAGCTTATAAAAATTTTTCAAATATGATTTACTTCCAATATTATAATTTACTTTCACTATTTTGATTTTAAAAAATTATTCATTTTGAACAAAAAGATGGTCGTCTTTAAATAATTAATGGTATTTTTACTAAAAATAAAACAAATATACTATTTAGACTAAAAAGAGTTGTTATTTGCAGTTAAAAAAAATAATTATTATAAATAAAGCCTCTTTTAATAAGAAATTTAGACTAAGACTTTTATCAATAATTTTTTAAGTCCAATAAATATAAGTATTCCTCCAATTCCTACTAAAGGATATATCAACAATAATATACCGCCAATGATTAGCTCATATTGTTTATTTGGTCTGCCAATTTTATAAATATAAAGAGCGAGCATTACAATTGCTACAATGGCAACAGCCCTAAAAACGATAATAACAATCACGTATGAAAGAATTAGATACTGTATTGATTCTCCCAATGATTCCAATATCGGTATAACAAAATCATAGGGTAATAAAATGACATTTGAAGCTACATATCCAACCATTAGATATTTTTCATATCTATAATATGTTAAATTAACTTTACAGTCTAATCCAATATCTTCAAGCCCGTTTCTTAAAATCCAAATAAAAATTATACCATAAATTAAACCAAAAATTGTTTTTACTGTATTATTATAAGGAAATTTGTAGCCTGTAAATTGTTCCATTATTATAAAGAAATTCACCAGAGCTAACTGGATAGTACCTATTACAGCTATAATCAAAAATGCCTTAGCTATTTTTAACCATATTTTCTCATTACCTTCTTCTATATCCATGGTTTATGTCCTCTTTTTATAAATTAATTATATTCATTGCATTTAATTTTTTTAACTAAAATAAATTTTATTCAAATATTAAAGTAAACTATATCTTGATAAATTATTAATACTATTTGAAAATGTATATCAGTAAATAATTTTAGATCAATTTATTATAAGTGATTTAAATTGGAGAAATTCAAAAAAGATTATGATTTTATTGATGATATTCTGTCTTATAACTTTAAAGAAAATGAATTGTCATTTAAAACCCGTAATATGCAAGGTAAAATTATAATTTTATCCAATAAAATTTTCAGATTAAGAATAACCAATTCTCAGGAATTTTTACCCGATTACTCATGGGCAGTTGTTAAGAAAAATTGGAAAAATGTAGATGTAAATGTAAATTTTGAGGAAAATAATGACTTAATTATTTTTAGTACAGAATCGTTAAAATTAAAAATTAATAAGAAACCTTTTCATTTAACTATCGAAAGCCAGGATGGTATCATTTGGGAGGACGCAGAACCTTCTGGTATAGGATGGAAGGGTGAACGATTTATATATATCAAGAAACTACCACAAAATGAGCATTTCTTTGGTTTCGGGGAGAAGACAGGAAAACTAGATAAAAGAGGATATCATTATATAATGAAAACTAGAGAGTCAGTTGGTTATCAAGGAAAAACTGACCCTTTATATCAAGCTCATCCATTCTTTATTGGAATCAAGAATGGTATTTCATATGGAGTTTTTTTAGATAATACATACATAACATATTTTGATATGGGTAAAAAATTTAAAAATTATTATTTTTTTGGAGCCAATAATGGTGAATTAAATCTCTATTTTTTATATGGCCCATCTATGAAGGAGGTAATAACAAATTATACCGAGCTAATTGGCAGAATAATGCTCCCACCTATTTGGAGTTTAGGATTTTTTCAAAGTAGATGGGGTTATGCAAATCAAAAGATAGTCTCAAAAATCGCAAATGAATTAAGATCTCGAAAAATCCCTGCTGATGTTATTGTTCTTGATATTGATTATATGGATAGTTTTCGGGTTTTTACATGGGACAAAAAAAGATTTCCAGATGATGATTTCTTACTTAATCTAAAAAAGGAACAAGGATTTAATTTTGTAGCAATTGTTGATCCCGGTGTAAAAATAGATAGAAATTATTTTATGTATAATGAAGGCATTCAAAATGATTATTTTGTTAAGAAAAAAGGTGGTGGATATTGGAAAGGCTATGTCTGGCCAGGCGCTACTTATTTTCCTGACTTTACTAAAGAGGAAACAAGAAAATGGTGGGGTGAAAAATTAAATATTTTATTGAATAAAGGAATTTCTGGAATTTGGAATGATATGAATGAGCCCAGTTATAATATTCAAATGTATATTCATAGAGTCAGCACTAAAAACTTAATCTTTTATGATAATGGTCTTAATACATCATTCGATAAAAATAGAAATGTTTATGGTCTTTTAATGGCAAAAGCTACTCATGAAGGATTGCTCAAATTACAACCCAATACCAGACCATGGATACTTACCCGTGCTGGATTTAGCGGTATTCATAGATATGCCGCAGTCTGGACAGGAGATAACACTTCAAATTGGAAACACCTCGCCATGTCTATCCCAATGCTTTTAAATATGGGTCTGTCTTCAATTCCTAATGTAGGTGCAGATATCGGTGGATTTAATTTCTGGTTTACAGCACCTCGAAAACTTTTATTTAAACTAAGTAAAGAATTGATTGTAAGATGGCATCAACTGGGCGCATTCTATCCATTTTGCAGGAATCATACCGTGAAACAATCAAGACCTCAAGAACCTTGGGTATTTGGGGAAAAAGTAGAAAATATTATTAAAAAATACTTGAAATTAAGATATCGATGGATGCCATATTTCTATAATTTATTCGTAGAATGCTCGATAAACGGTATCCCACCAATGCGTCCATTAATTTTAGAATATCCCGATGATGAAACTTGCTATTCTATTGATTATCAATTCATGTGGGGCGAATTTATTCTAATTGCCCCAGTTGTTCATAGAAAACAAAAAATACAACGAATTTATCTTCCTAAAGGTCAATGGATATATTATTGGGATAACTCGAAATATGATGGGGGTAAATTTATCGAATTGGAGATAAATCTAAATGATATACCTATTTTTATAAAAGCAGGAGCCATTATTCCATGCCAACCAGACATGCTCTATTTTAAACATAAAAAAATAGATCCTTTAATTATTGAAATTTATCCATCGTCCGATTCTATGACTACCTATCAATTCCAAGAAGATGACGGAGAATCTCTCGAATATCTAAATGGTATTTTCTGTCAAACTAAATATGATTTGGAGTGTAATGCAAAAAAAATTAAGTTTATTATCAATGAAAGAATTGGAAAATATGATCCTGGAAAAAGAAATTATATGCTTGTCTTTAAATCAGTTGAAAAACCAACTAAAATACTATTAAATAACAATGAAATAAAAGAATCTGAAAAACCTGAAAACAATTCATTCACGTATAATGAAAATAAAAAGGAAATCATATTAATGATTCAAGATTCAGGTAAAAATCAAGAAATTATATTAAATTATTAAATAAACTATTAAAATATTAACTATTATCGATTTAACTGAGAAAACTCTTAGTAAAACTCTAAAAAAAGTTAAAAATTGAAAATTTAAAAAGTCAAAAAAACATAAATAAAGTTTATAGGGGCTTCAAAGCCCCTTTAAGGTCTTTTTACTCGTTTCTATTGTTAAAATCTTTGTAGATTTTGTTATAGAAACTTGAGCGCTAGTGACCTTTTTTCTTCAAAATGTTTTTATTTACCTCTTTTTGACCTACCGGAATCTTGGCCTTCCTTTTTATAGGTCATTTATTTGTTTTTTTGGAAGGCCTTCTTCCATAATAATTATATTTAAAGAACATTATATATGTGTTTTGGAACATTTTGTAAAAATTAAGAAAATTGTCGGATCTTGCAAAATTTATTAACAATTATATGAAAAACTATCTAAATTTTATTTAGAATTTTTTACATACTTATGTTAAAAATCAAAAAAATTAAGAATAGGTTTGGATAAACCGTTCAAAAGATCTATCATAGGTTTTCTCGACATCTGGTGGAAAACAACAAGCGGGAAGTTCTCTTCTGCTGAGATGATATTTTAGGCACTCACAGCATTTTCCTCTTTTATTGCATGACATATAAGTACAAGGGCAATTTTTCCTATTTTCTTCAATATTGCAATCCAATTTAGTTCACCTCTTTTAGATAGATTTTTAATGTTTTTATTTCAAATTTTCCTATATCAAATATAATCTGGTTTTGAGTAAAATTTTGAATGTCTTTTGGATTTAATTCTAATAGATCCACTTCTTTTACATTAGAGATACTGAATAATGAATTAAATTTGATTTTACATTTACATTCTTTACCGAGAGATTCATAAACTCTAATAACTATTGCATTTTCATCATCTTCCGATTGTTTTAACGCACTCAAAACGACATTTTCTGGCTTAATTGAAATGAATTCAAAAGGTAATTCAATTTCTCCATTATTACTCTCACATTCTACATATATTACGGGAATATTAAATTCTAATCCTTTAATATGTGCATTGCTTGCTTTCAAATCTCCTTTATGGACAAATATTGAATAATCTACTGAAAAATCTACTTGTTCATGAAACTTTCTGGAAGGAAAGATGCTGGTCAATGGTTCTCCTTTCGGAGGATATTTTGGTTTTCTTAATATGGTCATTCTTAAAATATTCTTTAATTTATCATCATATCTAGCGTCAAATCCATATCTTGACTTATTTATCAAGGTAACCCCGAATTCATCATTTGAAAAATCAACCCATCTCTGGGCTGGTATTTCAAACATAGCCTTTTGAGCGGAATTCTTTGGTTTTGTTGCTCTAGATATATAACCAAACGGAATTTCGCAATTAATTTTGTCTGTCTCTACATTTATTGGAAATGTAATTTTTACGAGGTGAAATTTCTCATGGAAGTTTAATCTTATATTGAAATCTATTCTATCTATATTATTGTAAAGAATTATTGATTGCCAGATTTTAGATTTGTGTAACTTTTTAATTATTTCAACTCTAATTCTTACTGGCCCATGCTCTTTGATTGAAATGCTCTCTAAAGATACTTCTTTGGGCCTCTTGTAATAGTTTCGATCAAGATTCCAAGCTGTAAATCCCACAAACCCAAATTTTTCCTTAAAAATTTCGACCTTATTTCCTTCACCCGACAGGATTTCCTTCTTTAGTTTTTTATGATAAATTCGATTTAAATTTCCTGTATTTTTGTTAATTATAGCTATTATATACTGATTTTCTAAAATTATTTCTGAATTAGTTTCTTTGATCTTTAAATTATTTTTAAATTGAGGAACTTCTTGAGATTTTTCTATAGATAGTGATATCATACCAACAGACGGTATATTTGGTGTAATAAATATGATTTCATCGTTTTCAAGTTTTTGAATTGGTATTTCCTTTTTGTTATTATCTATTATCTTCTGACCATCTTCTATTTTCATTTGAATAATTGCATTTCTTTCCCAGTTTAATGGATTAAAAATAACAAGTCCTTTATTTAACTTTAAACTTTTTATGATTGAATTCATAGCATTTTTAATTATTGTATTACAAGTCTCGTTTATTTCTTTATAATCACGTTTGCTATCTTCATATACTTCAGAAATAGCTGAACCTGGAAGAATATCATGAAATTGATTAAAAAGCATCTTTTTATATGCCGAATTTATTTCATTCTTTGGATATATATATTTAAATCTATTTCCAATAGTTGCTAATGCCTCAGTTTTGAATAATAATTGTTCGGCATTTCTATTTTCAACTTTAATCCATGCATGTGATGTATAGCATCCTCGATGGTATTCTAAATACATCTCATCATTCCATATAGGCAGATTTTTTTCATATTTTTCTAAAATTTTAAAATATTGTTCCATTGTGATAAAATCCTTGATAATACCCCGTTTATATAGTTCTTTAAAAAAGAGAATTTCTAATAATATTGGTCCTCCACCGCCATCACCTATCCCATATACAAATCCGAATTCTTTTAACGGCTTATCTCCTTTAAACTGATTAACTCTCTGAAATCCATCTTCATAGTTAAAAACAAATCCAGGATTTTTAAATAATCTACCGACTTTTGTGAAATCTCCTAAATTTGGTGTTTGGAATAGTAAATTTAAGGTATATGAATATGTATATGCTAATACTTTAGATCCATCTTGACTTTGCCAGTAAAAAGCAACAAAGGGCCAATCATTTGTGTCACTCCATTGCATTTTATTTGTATAAAAATAATCCGACCCACTTTTTTTCAAAATCTGCGGTAGCGTCCAACAATAACCAAAAGTATCTGATAGCCATCCAATTTTACTTATTTTCCCAAATTTTTCTAAATAATATCTTTGTCCATAAAATCTCTGCCTAACTAATGATTCGCCGCTAATTAAATTAATATCCGGCTCTATCCACATTCCTCCTACTAACTCTATTCTCCCTTCAGCCACATATTTCTTTATTTTTTCAAACTCTTTTGGATAATACTTTTCCATCCAATTATAATAGCATGGGGATGAACATGAAAATTTAAAAAATGGATAATTCTCTAGATACTTTAATGCGTTTTTGAAAGTCTTATAGTTCTTCAGTATTGTTTCATTTTTTGTCCATGTCCAGCATGCGTCCAAATGACTTTGTCCGATCATATATATTTCATGCTTTTTATAATCAAATTTTAAAAAACGAGTGGCAATATTCCAACCAAATAATGAAATTCCTGATAATAATCCTTGTCTATCCAACCATCTTAGTATTTTCTTAGAACTACCACCATTTAATAATTCCAAAATATCAAGATTCAAGAAATTTCTACCTATTTCTATTGTTATTTTAGATTAATTGTATATTTATCCATAATTATACTTTTAAAAATTTCTTTATACTTAAAATTTAACTTTTGAATTCCTTTTTGGAAAATTATAGCAATTTTTGATTAATTAATCCAATTATTTTTCATTTATTTCTGAATATTCCATCAATTATTAATTTTTATTAAAGATAATTTTTCTATAATCCTCTATTAAATGAAATAAAATTGATCTTTATTCTCACATTGTTAAATAATTTAATAATATCAAATTAAAATACAAACTCCATTCAATTGAAAACTCATTTGAATATATATTTACATTCTAAATATTTCCTATAAAATCTCTTTTTTATGAATCAGAATAATTAAATTTCTAAAAATTATTAATCAAAACCATAAAATTTTAAACTAAATTAATTAATTAATTACTTAATTCGATATTTGATATTATATTATTCAAAACTTGATAATAATTTTAATATTTTAAGATGTTTTAGAGTTATTAAGAATTAAACGTCAAATAAAAAGATCAATTTTGAATAAAAATTTAATAAATTTAAATTGGATAATTATAAAATCAAAATTGGAGGAAAAATAAGTATGAGCACATTTAATTTAAACATATTTTCAATAATTTTTGCTACAATTTTACTTATAATTGCGATTTATATTCTTAATAAATTAATTAAATCAGAAAAGCAAGCAAGACCTTTTCTTATTAGTCTATCTATATATTTCTTTCTAATGTCTTTAGTTAGTTATATTCAGTCTGCGGTTTTTATCATTTATCCTAATTTAGAATATGATTATGGTATCTATAATGATTATTTTGCTGTGGTTTTAATTTATCTAGCACCAATTGCCCTTATATATGAAATTGAAAAAATATACTTTCCAGAAAAAAAGATATTTTCTAAATATCATATTATTACAAGTATAGTAATAATTCTAACTGCTCTATTTCTTATATTTAGTATTTACGATGCCTTATTTAATCCAGCATTCTTCTATCCATTTGAAATGAGAAAATATTGGTATATTAATTATAGCTCTTGGACAATAATCGTCGTTTTTATATGTGTTTCCTTTTTCTATTTAGGAACGAAGACAACCGGACTTTATAGACGATACAGTTATTTAATATGTTTGGGCTGGGCCATAAATCAAATTATTAATGCTGCAGTTCAATTGCTTGAATTTAATGTCGTTATTCAATTAATTCCATTGTTAATAATTTTTTCAATAAAATTTCTGGGAGCAATTTTAACCGCTTATGGTTTCTATAAATTATATTCCTTGTCTATTGAATAAAAAATCCCAAATTTTTCTTATTTATTTCTAATAGGTAAAAAATAGTATAATCCTTTAAAAAAAAATAAAAAAATAAATATGAATTAATCTCGTTCTACTATTGTGGCTATTCCGACGCCTCCGCCGCCACATAAAGTCTGTATACCATATTTGTAGTTCCTTCGCACCATCTCCCAGACCATTTCGGTAAAGTATGCAGCTCCTGAACAGCCAATTGGATGCCCAATTGATATGCCTCCACCAGTTGGATTTACTCTTGGGTCCATAAAATCATACTCAAATTCCTTGGCAAAAGCAAGAACAGGGCTTGCAAATGCCTCATTTGGCTCTATTATATCCATATCCGCCATACTTAAACCGGATCTTTTAAAACACTTATGCATAGCCGGGATGGGCCCCTCAAGCATATATAAGGGATCATCTCCTGCTACTGCAGTAGTTATAAATCTTACCATCGGTTTTAATCCTAATTCATCCGCTTTTTTCTGGGACATCAACATGACTGCAGCTGCACCATCAACAATCGCCGAAGAATTCCCAGCAGTAATTTTTCCACCAGGTTTAAATCGAGGTTGTAATTTTCGCATAAATTCCATAGCTTTATCTGGTTCGTCCAGATAAACTGCTCGCGGATTCTCGTCTTTTTCGACTATTTCATATTCTCCTTTTATTCTTTTATCGGTTTCACGATCATATTTTTCAACTTTAATCGGACAAATCCGTTTCTTGTACCAATCTTCATCTCTCATTGCTTTTACTGCTTTTCTATGGGACCAAGCACTAAATTCATCTAAATCTTCTCGTGCAAGGTTCCACTTTTCAGCTATTTTTTCTGCCGCCATACCCATTGATATACTCCTCTTAATGAAGGTTTTATGAAACTTATGTTTCCGTCCATCCTTGAACGTTGCTTGCAACGAACAACCCATTGGATATTTGGACAAAAATTCGACACCACCAGCAATCATAATATCTCCACATCCGCAAGCAATGGCGTGCGCTTGAGAATTAATAGCTTGAAGTCCTGCATTACAATAACGATCAATTGTCCATCCAGCAACACTATCTGGTAATAATTCTTTATCAGCTATGATAATACCAATTCTACCTAAATTTCCAGCTTGTTCTCCTAATTGACCTGAACATCCCCACGCAAGGTCATCAATCTCATTAGGATCAAATGCACTACACTTTTTCATGACCCTTCGTACTAATTCTTCAATGACCTGTTTTGTTAATTCATGTGCAGTAGTATAATAAAGTGCTCCTTTTTTCTTGTAGGCTTTCCAACCACTTTTTCCCATTGGGCTTCTAATAGCGTCGACAACGACAACATCTCTTAGTGACATATTTTTATTATTATCGTTATATAGGTAAAAATGTTTTTCATCTGGAGTAAAATATTAACAAATCAGTTTTTTAGACCATATATCATGGTCTAAGAAGCTGTATAACTTTTAAAATAAATCTCATTATTATTATTTATGGGTATTAAAAAATAATAACGTAAATTTCTTATCAATTTGATATTGAAACCGAACTAATAAACTAATTTATAGATAGGACTATTATTAATACATTTATAGAACTAATTCATCCCTCAGAATTTCCCAGACTGTAACTTCGATGTAATTTTTTAGAAATTTCTTAATTCCTTTAAAATCCTCCTCAATAATCGGAAAAATATTTGCCGAGCAAGGAAAGGAAAAGTAAAAGTTAATTCTCAGATAATTTAATGTATCTGTGTTTATAATTTAATATATAATAAATTTTTATTTTGAAAATGTTAATTCAATTAACGAATATTAACGAATTTATAATAAATATTTTTATAAGGTGTAAAAATTGGATAATAAAGAAGAAAAGAAGAAAATCAATGGTGGAGATCTATTAATTAAGACATTAATAGCTGAAAATGTTAGATATATGTTCGGTATTCCTGGTGGACAGTTCTTAAATATGTATGATGCGGTATACCGCTGGGGAAGGGAACATGGCATTAATACCGTGATGTTTCGACATGAACAAGCGGCAGCTCATGCTGCTGACGCATGGGCGAGAGTCACAAATACTCCAGGGATATGTTTTGGAACTGTAGGTCCTGGAGCACTTCATTTAGTTCCTGGGGTAGGTACAGCTTGGAGCGATAATATTCCTGTAATAGCCATTGTACCTCAAGTTAATAGTAAATATGATGATAAATTTACGCTTCAAGGTAATTTAGATCAAATAACTATGTTTAAACCTATAACAAAATATCAAAAAAGTATTTATCAAATAGAAAAAATACCTGATGCAGTACGAAAAGTTTTTCGTGAAGCATTAGGTGGTCGTCCAGGTCCTGTATTACTTGAAATATATGAAGATGCTTTTATTTCAGAAATTGAAGAAGATGCAATCCCAATTTTCGAGCCAACTCGGTATAGGGCCAGCATCAAGCCTACAGTAGATGATACAACGGTTGAAAAAGCATTGGAAATGCTAAATGCAGCAGAGCGTCCTCTTATTATATCTGGTGGGGGTGTTTCACGGTCAGAAGCTTGGAATGAACTTCAAGAATTTGCAGAATATCTTCAAATCCCAGTAATTACCACTATAATGGGAATCGGCACAATCTCAAATAAATCAAAATGTATGATCGGGACCACCATTAATAGTCCGGCTTCTATGCAAGCAGCGAGGGATGCTGATGTAATTCTTGCACTTGGTTGTAAGTTCTCCTACTCGCTCGCTCATGGGGATGAACCATTCTGGAGCAATTCACAGAAAATGATCCAAGTTGATATTGATCCAGCGATTATAGGTCGTAATAAGCCTGTATCAATGGGTATTGTTTCAGATTGTAAGATGTTTTTGAATCAAATGCTTAACAAAGTTAAACAGAAGGAAAAAATTCAGAACAGAGATTGGCTAAATAAATTAGCGGAAATGTATCATAAACATATCGCTTCTTTCATAAAAAAGGCATCAAAAGATAAGGTCCCAATACCTCCTCAGCGGATGATTAAAGATGTTCTAGAGTTTATGGACGAAGATGCAATTTTAATAGTTGATGGTGGCGATATAGCCGTATTTGTACAAGAGCAAGTCAATTTTTATAAACCTCGTCCTCCATTATCCACATTGATGGCTGTTGGAATGGGCCATTTAGGTACAGCAGTTCCATATGCTATTGGTGCGAAATTGGCACGCCCGGATAAGCAAGTAGTTGCTATTGCTGGAGATGGTAGTTTTATGATAAATGTCCAGGATCTAGAAACTGCTGTGAGGCTGGGGCTTAAGAACGTAATTTTTGTGGTTGGTAATAATAGTGCCTGGGGCATGATAAAATCAGGTCAAAAATTATTTATGAAGAAAAGATATATTGACGTAGATTTTCCAGAGTTTGATTTTGGTAAGATGGCAGAAGGTTTTGGATGCTATGGAGAGAAAGTGACAGAACCCTCTGAACTACGAAATGCACTCGAAAGGGCTAAAAATTCGGGTAAGCCCGCAGTAATTGATGTAAAAATACAATTTGCGACTCCAGAAGGAACAAAATTAATGGCAAATATGGGCGTTTTGTAAATACAAGATTCTTTTAAATACTTTTAATTTTTTTAATCAATTCTGAATATTAAATAGTAAATAAAAACCATTATATGGTGATGTCATGAAAGGAATTTATTTTAAAGCTCCACGTGAAGTAGAGTATAGAACTGACCTTAAGAAACCAGAAATTAAGCCTGATGAAGTTCTGGTCAAAGTTAAATATTGTGGGATATGTGGTAGTGATATTGAATCTTATGAAACTGGAGCATTAATGCTTACCGGAATAATTTTAGGGCACGAATTTTCAGGAGAGGTGGTAGAAGTTGGTAATAAAGTAAAAAAGGTAAAAATAGGTGATCGTGTTACTGCCAATCCAAATTTACCATGTGGAAGATGCTATTGGTGTGAACATAATTTGGAGAATATGTGTAAGGATTCATATGGTTTAGGCTTAACTCATAATGGAGCTTTAGCAGAATATATTGCTGTAAAATCTGAGAGAATTCATATACTTCCTGATTCTATCTCTTTTGAGGAAGGTGCTTTAATTGAGCCATTAAGTGTTGCTGTTTATGCGGTTCAAGAATCTGGAATTAAATTAGGAGAAAATGCGGTGGTATTGGGCGCTGGCACTATTGGTCTACTTACAACTCATGTTCTTAATGCGATAGGCGCCAGTAAAATAATTGTAATTGAGCCTATGGAATCAAAACAAAAAAAAGCTATGGAAATGGGTGCTGATATAATCTTAGATCCTAAAAAATGGACAAAAATTTCTAGATATACCAATAAAGTAGGTGCAGATCATGTTTTTGATTGTGTAGCTATTCCAGAAACTATTAATAATACTTTAAAAATAGTAAAAAAGGGTGGTAAAATCACTTTTATTGGAATCCATGTTGAGCCATTTCAAATCGAGGGCTTTTTACAGTTAATTCTTAAAAATATTTCAATTAGGGGAGTTTTTGCTTATAACCAGGATACGTTTAAAACCGCTATTAATCTTTTAGAAAAAAATAAATTAAATATTAAACCAATAATTACAAAAATAGCAAAATTGGAGGATGTTCCAGAACTATTTGAAATATTATCAAAACCAATTCATGATGAAATAAAAGTATTGATTGAAATATAATCTTATAATGCGGTAAAATCTATTTAAAAATAAAGTCTGATCAACTTAAATTTCGGTTTTTATATTTTCTTTCATTTTATTTAATTCTGCTAAAAGATCATCAATATATTGAATGGCTAATTCATGATAATTCTTTTCTTTTTCTAATCTCTCAATCAAATCAATCACGTGCCGTAATTTCTCAAAATTATTCTTTATATTATTAATTAATTCCAATTCTTTTTTGTAGTATTGCAGACCAGGCCATGTTTCAAGGATTTTTGAGCATTCCTTTAATTTGTCTTTATCGCTTTCTTCCTCCAATTTTATTTCAAATCGTTCATCACTAAATCTAATTGATAATTTAAATGGGAATTCATCAGCAATGGTATAATATTTTCTTTTACGTCCTCTTCCCCTGTTTTCATCCTCAATTTCTTCCTCAAATGAATCTAAAAATTTAAATTCTGATAATAGTTTAAGGTGTCTTAAGATTGCTTGTTGTCCTACATCTAATTCTCTAGAGATTTCACTAACATAACATTGTTTTTGAGAGAGCAGTCTAAGTATTTCAATCCTAGTTTCATTACCCAAAATACTTAATAGTTCTTTCGCTCTTTCCCATGGGTCTTTAGTTGGCATGTAATCACCAGATTGGTAGTTTTTTAATTTATCTTTCTAAAATGGCTAAATAATTCAAAATTTAAATAGATAACAAAGTTCCATAAACTTTAAATTAAAAGTTAAATTTTTTTCAATAAATAAAGTCACATTAATTGATTTAAATTTTTCCGACAATTTATTATTTGATTATTTATTGATACTAAGTGTAGTGAGCTAATATGTCAACTAATGGAGATATTAGACTTAGAGTTACAGAAATAGACAAGAAATCAGCCTTTAGAGGCTGGGTTAGAATTGATCTAGAAGTAATGAAGAAATATAATATTAAAACTGGGGATATTATCCAAATAAAAGGTAAAAAAGTCACAGCGGCTATTGTAATACCTGCAACTCAAGAAGATAAAGGCCTACAAATTATACGGATGGATGGCTTAGTTCGTATCAATGCAGGAACTAGTCTCGGCGAAGTAGTATCAGTTAAAAAGATTGAAGTCCCAACAGCTACAAAAATAGTAATAGCACCTGTAAATGAGGGTATTCGTATTAATTTAACTAGTGAAATGATACGTGATAACTTATTAAATAGACCGGTTACAAAAGGAGATTATATTTCATTATTAAGCGGAAGAAATCAACAGATACCAGAATTTTTTGATATTTTTATGAATTATAACAGGAATGCCTCAAGAGCCAGTGCTCTCGGAGAATTGAGATTTATGGTCGTTTCAACAGAGCCCGATACAATTGTTCAAATTAAAAAATCTACTCAAGTTAAAATAACATTTGAAGCCATTAAGTCCATGAGGCTCAAAGTTGGGCTTACATCTTATGAAGATGTTGGAGGACTTGATGAAGCAATTCAAAGAATTAGAGAAATGGTGGAATTACCATTAAAACATCCTGAACTTTTCCAAACTCTTGGAATTGATCCTCCAAAAGGGATATTATTACATGGCCCACCAGGATGCGGAAAAACGCTACTTGCAAAAGCCGTTGCCAATGAATCGGACGCTCATTTTATTTCATTAAATGGTCCTGAAATAATGAGCAAATTCTATGGTCAATCGGAACAAAGACTCAGAGAAATATTTGATGAAGCTGAGAGGGAAGCGCCCAGTATTATATTTATCGATGAAATTGATAGTATTGCTCCTAAACGCTCGGAAGTAACTGGTGAAGTTGAAAGGCGTGTCGTTGCTCAATTATTGGCACTTATGGATGGACTAAAAGGTCGTGGTAATGTTATTGTAATTGGTGCTACAAATAGACCAAATTCTATGGATCCGGCTCTCAGACGACCTGGTAGGTTTGACCGAGAGATTGAGATTGGAATTCCCGATGTAAATGGTAGAAAAGAAATTTTACAAATACACACACGTGGGATGCCTCTATATAAAGTGGATCTGGATAAAATTGCAAAACGTACACATGGATTTGTGGGTGCTGATCTGGCAGCCCTGTGCAGGGAAGCAGCAATGTTTGCTCTAAGGAAAATACTTCCTGAAATTAATTTGGAGGAAAAAATTATACCAGCGCATATACTGGAAAAATTAAAAGTAACAATGGACGATTTTGAAGAAGCATTAAAACGCCTAGAACCATCTGCATTGAGAGAAGTTATTGTAGAGATTCCAAATGTTCGTTGGGACGATATTGGTGGATTAGAAGAGGTTAAAAAAGAGTTAATAAGGGCAATAGAGTGGCCTATTAAATATCCCGAAGTATTTGAACGCTTAGGTATTAGGCCCACCAAGGGAATTCTATTGTTTGGACCCCCTGGATGTGGTAAAACTTTACTTGCCAGAGCTGTGGCTACCGAGTCAGAGGCAAACTTTATTACTATAAAAGGTCCAGAGGTTTATAGTAAATGGGTAGGCGAGTCTGAAAAAGCTATTAGAGAAATTTTCAGAAAAGCAAGATTATCAGCTCCTTCAATAATTTTCTTTGATGAGCTTGATGCTATAGCTCCAAAAAGAGGTCTATATGGCGGAAGTCAAGTTTATGACAGCGTCTTGAATCAATTATTAGCGGAGCTTGATGGTATTGAATCCTTAAAAGGTGTCGCTATTGTAGCATCAACCAATAGGCCTGATATCATTGATTATGCTCTTTTAAGACCGGGCCGATTTGATAAATTGATCCATGTTACAGCACCCGATGCTAAATCTAGACTTAAAATACTAAAGGTACAGACTAAAAAAATGCCACTCGGAGATGATGTCAACCTTGAAGAAATCGCTAACAAAACTGAATGGTATTCTGGTGCTGATTTAGAAAATTTGTGTAGAGAAGCTGCTATGATCGCCATTAATGAAGATATTAACACCCAAAAAGTTGAGATGCGACATTTCCAAGAAGCATTAAAGGAAATAAAACCCAGTCTATCTCTTGAAATAATTCGTGATTATGACAAATTCGCCGATGAAATCAAACAAAAAAGAAGAAGATTTTATAAACCTCAATATGGATAATCCTATCTTATAGATTTTCAATTTTTTATTCCTTTATATTTATCATATCGATTCATAAACTTATAATCCGACATTTTGAAAAGATTATAAATTACCAAACACTTAATAATTTTGAGATATAAGTACTTAGAGTATATTCAAGTGGACATGTTTAAATAATATTAACACAACTGAGGAACATGATTTTAATTGAAGGACCTTACCAAAGAAATTGAACAAGTTATAAAAGGAGTACAAGCAAGGAAGGTCATATTACAAACGTTGTTAGAGGGTTTTCCAAAAAAAGGGTCCGATCTTAGATTAGCATTGGCTGACGCTTTTGATAGAAGAATTAATGGTGTTTCTGATGCCCTCATTTATTTTAATTTACAAGCTTTAGAGAATGCTGGATATATCCAATCATATAGGGAGTGGAAAGACAAGTATGCTAAACTTAACCCTAAATGGATCCAGCCATTAAGAAGATATTTTAGAGTTATTGCACCTGTTGCATGTATTGGATCAATAGGAGATGATCCTAGAGTTCAGCTCCAAATTAGAATGAAATTTAAATTAAGCAAGGGTATTAAACCAGAAAAATATTTATTCTTTACAAGTTCGGAAATGCGTCGTAAAATTGCTGGATGCTTTGATAATGTTAAAATTGAATTTATACCTAAGGAAAATTTATATAATTATAAATTCCTTCTCAAAGTAATGGACGAACATATCCAACGAATTCTTCCCACTCATGAAGTAATTGTTGAAGTAGGACATGGAACACGATTTATATCTATGGCTTTACATCAAATTGCATTAGAATATAATTTAAGATCTTTTTACATTACCGATGATGATCAGATAGTTTGGATTGATGAATAGGAAAAAAATATCTTGTATTAAATTTTATTGGTATTGTTTTAAATTTATTTAATTGTGCACAAAATTCTACATCCTCTTTATATCCAATTTTTGTAAGATATTTTCCATTTCTTGTATTCAATAATTTGTGTTGTATTTCTTTTTCTGTAAATAAATCCGACTCTGATTTTAGATAATGCATGATTAGCTTGGCACCTAATTCATCTTCTTCTGAATAAAAACCAGAAGTACCCGCTTGGACTAGTATTATCTTATAATTTTTTGTTATTTTAATCATTTTAAGATATTTTGCAACATATTTTGCATTTAAAATACTACCTACTATTATTACGGGTGCATCATTATAATATTGTAATACATTTGAGAAATTAGAGCTTGTAAAAATTATAGTTTTACCTTTCAAATTATATTTATACAGCATAGATGGCGAATTTCCGAAATCAAAGTCTTTAATTTTAATTCCTAATCGTTCTCCTACTAAAAGACTATCTTTAATAGTTGATTTTAATTGAAACGCTTCATTTTTTCTTTTTAATGAGTAAACTCTATCAGTTCCTTTTGCTATTGCGGTCGTTATTGTAGAACTTGCTCTTAAGACGTCTATTAATATCAGTATACTATCATTAATTTTATTCCTTATTCTTTCATTCTGTCCCATTATATTGATTATCTGTAATTTCATTTTCAAAAAGTGCTATATTCTCTATTTTTTCATATTTTTAAAATTCTTGATTTCTTTAATTTTTATTCCATATTTTATTTGGCGATAAATTGCAGTTAGAATTGAAGCAATCGTTATAATTATTAGACCTAATTCAGGTAATAAAATCCAACATGAAATTGCTAAAATTAATAATCTTTCAGAACGAGCTGCAAGTCCAATATCACAATTATAATCTTTTAAATATTTTTCAGCTATACTTCTTGAATAGCTTACTAATAGAGTTCCAAGAACGGCAAAAAATATCCAAAAACTAACAGGTATTAAACTGAACCAAACCGAATAAATATTCTCATATTTCAAAAAACTTATAAGTATTATCGAATCTGCTAATCTATCAAGTACAGAATCAAGAAATCCACCAAATTTTGTAATTTTATTCATTTTTCT
>CAZYEE010000027.1:0-21807 GCA_964646355.1 uncultured archaeon
GTAATTCCTCTAAAAAAATAAAAAAAAAATACATGATTTTATTTATACCAAGCATTAAATCGGATTGGAATTGGATTCTTATAAATTTTATACTAATCTTTTAAACGTTACCAATTTCTGCCCATTCCACGACCGCCGCCCATTCCACGACCGCCACCCATTCCACGACCGCCGCCGCCACCCATGCCATAGTGAGAACCAACAGTTGCGCCAGAGGTTTCTTGCAAGGCACCAGAAAGATATTTATTAACAGCTTCTTGGACTGTCATGCCCGCCAGTCCTGTATAAATTGCAATATTTAAACTGGTAAGAGCATGATATGCATTTGGACCAACATTTCCAGTTAAAACAACATTAGCACCATAATTAGAAACTGTTTGAGCAGCATTGATACCTGCACCTCCAGATGCCATTCTGGATGCATTATCTACCGTATTAACACTGGATATTTTTCCATCAACAATTTTTACAAATGTAAAAGATGAACATCTCCCGAAACGTGGATCTACAGGAGCATTTAATCCTCCTGCACCTTGAGAACTAACTGCAATTATTCCATTTTTAATCATACATTTATCCTCCTTTTTTCTTTAAATTTTTAATTTTATTTTTAATATTTTTTAACTGTTCTTTTAATTCATCAATTTTTTCTTGCTTGGAAATTCTATCAACCTCTTGGTAGGCACCACATTCACTGCAGTAATAAGCTTCTGGCAATATTGATGCTCCACAATTGTAGCAAAAACGAACATCACTGGAGTCGGATTTTTTCTTGCTGGATTTAGATTCTTTAGATTTTTTATTAATACTCGCATTTTTAGTATTTATATTAACAATTTCTGAATAATGATATACTTTGTTTTCTTTTATGTTTCTATAGAATGCATTGGGCCCTATGCCACACCTACAAGGACCGATATATTCAAATCCTTTTTCAAATATTCGATTCTTTATATTAAGATAGTCGCTTCTACTTTTATTAAAATATATTCGATTGTTATTCTGGCAAAATCTGCGCCTACCATGTCTATTTCTCATTAACAGATCACTTCCGCTAATTTTTTGTCTAATTAATTTATAGAATTATTATTTAAAAACTTTTGTGCATATGCACAGAATTACAAAAATATTAATAAAAGACAACATTACAGAAACTCAATTAAAAAAATAATAGAATTTTTATTTAAAATTATATAATTGTTAATAATAAACCTCCTAAACCTTCCTTATAGGATTAAAATATTGTTTAAATAGTGTATTAATTCTTTTTATTTAAATATATTCCAACTTAAAAAAATTTATAAAAAAATTCATCTGAATTATTGAAAATATTTATAGTTAGGCAGAGGATCAGCCTCTATAACCAAATAAGTTCATCAATTATTTCATTTAATATTTCAAATGTTTCTTTAATATATTCTTTTGGAACGATGTTTTCAATATTGTTTACAATTAAGTCTACAAATTCCGATAATCTCATTCTATGTTTTACTACTTCCAATGTCTTTTTAATTATATATGACATAATATCACCTTTAAATTGTCCATTTTCCGCATCGATCGCCCCATCGAGCGATAATAGTCCCGTCTTCGCGTTCTACGTATGTTACTTCACATTGATTTGGACAATCTGAACAGTTAAATGCTTTTGGAATGAATTTTATATCACTAACTTCAAAACCCTGGAATTGAGTCTTTATATTTTGAGTGGTAATATGTTCACGTGCAAGCATTGCAGCGCCTATTGCACCCATTGTTAGAAAATATTTATGGACTATAATCTTTTGCCCAAGTTGTTTTTCAAATGCACGCCTAATTCCTTCATTTGCAGCTACTCCACCTTGAAATGTAATAGGAGGAAGCAATTTTTTTCCTTTACATACATTATTGAGATAATTACGGACAAGACTATTACAAAGCCCCCAGATTATGTCTTCTTTACGGTATCCCATCTGTTGTTTATGTATCATATCCGATTCAGCAAATACGGTGCATCTGCCTGCAATTACTACTTCTACATTAGCTCTTTTAGCATATTCGCCAAATTGTTCGATAGGAATGCCCAATCTATGTGCTTGATGGTCTAAAAATGATCCAGTCCCAGCTGCGCAAATTGAGTTCATGGCAAAATCAGTAATAATACCATCATTAAGCAATATTACTTTAGAATCTTGACCGCCGATCTCAAGGATAGTCCTGACTCCTGGAACATAATAGGATGCCGCAACTGCATGTGCAATAATTTCAGTTTTTGCGATATCGCCCCCTACTAATGCTTTTACAAGATATCTTGCTGAACCTGTTGTACCAACAGCTCTAATCTGTGATTCATAATCCATAAAATTTTCTCTCATTTGTTTAAATCCATCTTGGACCGATTTGATCGGTGAACCATGTGATCGTGCCCATGTGCTGTAAATCAAATTCATATCATCGTCAATAATTGCAAATTTAGTAGATACACTACCTACATCAATACCAAGATAGAGATTATCGTTTTTATCAATACTAACCTTTTTTTCTTCAACCATTACCATTTAATTCTACTCCTTTTTAAGCTTCTTACTCTTTTTATTTTTTAATAATTCAACATATGATTCTAATCTAGTAATTAGACCAGCTTCACCGGAATGTTCATCAAATCCGAAAAAGAGAGGCGGTACATCGAAATGATTATCTCCATACCATTTCGTCAATATAGATTTAGCGGTTATTTCAGGCATACAAGTAAATGGATATATGTGTATAAATCCATCAAATCCTCTTTGGGCGAAATCTATATATTCACCCATTACCCAGAACGCTTCACCGCCTATATCCAGCTGAAGCCCGCCTATTTCTTTTTGGTTTTTATTTAAATATTCTAAATACTTTCTATGAAAATTAACATGAAACTTGTGTTTTATCCAGTCATAAAGACTGAGATTCATATGCACTTCACAACCAAGTTCGCCCAGTTTGCGTTTTATATCGTGATTAACAAATGGATCAAGTGTAACTTGAATTTCCCCAGTAAGCCCGACTTTTACAATATCTTCCCGATTGTGTTTATCTACATCTATTGAATCAAATTCAGCTTTAAGCTTTTTTCTAACTTTTTTAAGTTCACTAATGGTATTAGCTTCATCGATCATCTGAACACATCTTTTTAGAACTTTTGTAGTTTCACCTTTCTTAACTTCATAACATCTGGTTAATCCTTCTAATTTTTCGGCCATCTGTATCAAATAAGCCTTCATTAGAAAAAGTCTTGCTGTTCGAATGATTCTAAATGAATTAAGAAACGACTTATCTTTTGATATTGACCTTAAAAATTTAAACCATTGAAAGTCAAGTAAATCTCCTTGAGGAAGATAATGCATTTTGAATTTATAGCCCAAATCTTTCAAGATACGTTCTTGAACCGCATAATAAAATCCGAACCTACATGGACCACAGTCTGTCGCCATTACAATATTTTCTACACCATTATCAAGTGCTTCGATAAAATTTGATAGAGTTACTTTAAATGGAAAACAGACCCACTCTGGAGAGTGTTTTAGACCATAATCAAGCTGTTTTGCATTATTATAGTTGGTTAGATAAACATCAACTCCAACACCAGTACATAAAACTTTAAAAGCCGGCCAACAATTTCCCATATGGGGAAATGCTACTTTCATACTTGTTCATCAACTCATTCTAATTGTACTTTTAATTCATAGTATTATAATATAGAATAGCTCAATTTATAATAGTTTGCAAATTTGCATGTTTCAAATTTAGTTTCTTATGATTTATTTTTTAATTTTCCAATGTTTATTAAAATTTTTCTTTTGCAAATATGCAATTTTATAAGTTTGAAATAGTATATATTATCAAAATTTTGAAATAAATAATTGGGATGTGCTTAAATTCAATTAGGATTTGGTGGTTTTATTTAGAGGATTGTAGATATTAAAATTTTAAATAACATTCAAATTTCGCTTCTTAATTGCTTTAAATATGATATTTTTAGGTAGATATTCAAATTGCATGATTAAATGAATAATAGAATTAAAAATTGATAATAACCTTATTTTTTCAATAGATAAAAAAAGATTTTGAAGAAGTTAGATTTTTATTATTTATTTTTAAAATTTATGCTAAATTGATGGATAAACAATTTATTATTAATTTCATTCATTTTGCTGAGATTGAATTATTCCTATTGGAATCGTTTGTTTTTCGTAGATTGTTTTTATATTTCTTTTTTTCCGTATTATCATATCTACAAAAGCTTCAACACGTGTAATAACACCCGCCTGTCCACTATGTTCATCTAAAACTAGCGTGATATATGGGATACCATATTTCTTAGAATCTCTGGTCATAATTTCATCAATAAGTGAATCAGGTCCGCAACAGAATGAACAAATGAAAATAATACCATCAATATCAGGCATGTTAAATATATAATTTACTGCTGATAATATTTCTTCTTCATTTTCCCAATAGTTTTTAAGTGTATTAATCATAGTCTTCTTTTTGAAAATATGTAAAGGTAGATTTTCTAAGGTAATAACTTTTGCATTCATCTTATAAAGTTTTTTGATCAAGTCCATATTAATAAAGGTGTCATGAATGTTATATCCATGGCCTATAAGTGCAATTTTAACTTCGTAATTATCCTCTTTAATTTTTGGTTTGAAATCTCGTTTATTACTTCTTATTACATTAATTGCCTTTTGAAAAGATAGACCTTGAACCATTAATTCTCTAAAATATTTGTAGTCATTAATAGCTTTTTCGTATGCTCGTTTGATTACCAGTGGAGATTTACCTAATGATCTTCCAAGTTTATATGCAGACATAAATTTAGGAATTTTTCTTAGATCAACTTCAAATTCTATGATGGGTGGAAGATTATCTATAGTTCCACGGACCATGTCAGGAAGTCCCAAAAATTTTGGGCAAAAGTAAGTCCCAAAATTGGTAGTTACATAGCGGGGCACAAATAAATAATCAATACTTTTTTCTAGCAAATTAAAGATATGTCCATAATACAGTTTCAAAGGTATGCATATCTCATCGATAGCGTATCTTCCACCAATATCTACGATTTTACTATTGGTTTTATCACTCAATACGACTTCAAACCCTAGTTCTTCTAAAAATGATTGCCATAAAGGCCCATACTTATAATATAATAAACTACGGGGAATACCTACTCTTTTTTTAATAAGAATCACCTATTTTTAATTTATTATTCTTCTAACATCTTAGGTTTATCTCTAAAGTCATGAATTAATATATCTTCAAGCATATATTTTATTGAGTCATAGTAAAATTCTATAATATCATTAACTCTTCCAAGAATCAAATTGACTGGTATCAATGGAATTTTTAGAATATTAGTGATTCGTGGAATGCTCGTGGTCTTGATACCCAAGTCCTCAAGGGCCAGTTCACATCCTTCAAAAATTGTTGCAATGAATTCATCGGGTGTAAGTTTTTGTAATGTGAGTTTTATATTCTCTGGTAAAATTCGATCAAAAGTATTAAGAATCGTTTGCTTAATCCGAATTTTTGATTCAATCGGATATGCATTCATATAAACAAAGGTCATCAATGCAAAATTATATTGAAATGATGTTTTTAATATCTTATTTTTTGCTATCATTTTAAAAACATTATTAGTCCGCTCGTTAACAAAGTGAATGATTATTAGTCCAAGGCATTTTAAAAGATCTTTTTCATTTTCTTCAAAAATTTCTAGTTCATTGCGTAATTCAATTTCTCCTGAAGTATATAAATGGATTACATCATGAAGGAGTGCCCCAAGAAATCCAAGTGGATCTTTTATTATTTTTGCAACTTGATGTGATTCCAATTTTTTAGGAAGTGCGCTATCAATCAGAGAAAACCAATTAAAATCTACATGCACTATTCGTTTAATCTTTTTCTCTTGAAGTTTAAGATCTATTTTACGGTCTCTTTCAATATCCACTTTTATTTCAGGAAGGTCAAATATTTTTGTCAAATCTGTTACATGATTACAGACAGCTTCTGCACCTTCAGCACATAATAATTCTGGTGAAATTAGTCCATTATTTACAGCTATTGATTTTACATTTGCCTTTTTTGCAGCAATGATATCTGCGTATAAATCTCCAATGTAAACTACTTCTTCAGGTGTATATTTTAATTTATATACAATATGTTGGATTGTTTCTGGACTTTTTGGGTTTTTTACTTCATCTAATGTAATAATAGACTTGAAATAATTGTCGAGATTAAGTTTTTTAAGTGTTTCAAGAATTTCTTGTTTGTTTTCATTTGTAAGAAGTACTAAATCAAATTTTTTAGACAATAATTCTACTACTTTATCTGCTCCTGCGTAAAGCTGTGATTTACTAATATAATGTTTATAGTTAATGTATAATTTAAGAATTAGTTTAAGTTTATCAATATACTGTAGGTCCTTTAAAAATGGAATATTATCTGAAATTCTATAAGCATTTAATATCACTTTTGACATATTAGAGCTATCGATTCCTTCAATAATATCAAATGCTTGTTTTACAGCTTCATTTAATGGATAATTAATGTTATATTCTTCTAAAACATCTTTCATTGCTGCTTTAATAGCTACTGTGTTGTTATATAGTGTGCCATCCCAATCAAAAACAATAGCTTTTGTATTATTTATATTTATGTTATTGGCTACAACTGTCATTTTACTTCCACCTTTAAACTTTTTATTTTTAATTTTATTCCATAATTTATTTTGTACATTAAAGTTATCAAATTATTAATTCTCCTTATATTTATCATAAATAATAGCTAATTTACTTCCTTTATCAAATGCATAAATCCTAGCCTCAGGATTTTGCTCAATCCAATTATCTATTAAAGATTGAGGATCATTAATAGGATTAAGATGAATTTTTTTAACTATATCAGGACTAAGGCTGGACTTTATCCATATTTTAACCTTTTTTAATAATTTAGCGAATTTGAATGCTTTATGGCTATAAAGCACATAATCTTTTTTTATATCTTTTAATACCTCATCAAGAGGTTTAGATAATGCATTATAAAAAAATTCTTTAGCTTTTTCATTCGGAGCTATTCCATCTCCCATTCTACACTCTGCTAAAAATAAGATCTCACCACCATCTTTTATGGCATTTTTTGTTAATTCTAAAGCTCGCTGAGAATCGTATAAACTACCATCAAAAGGATATCCACCAGCAGAAACAATAATATAATCTGCTTTTTCATCGATTTTAAATGCTGCAATTTCATCCACTTTTAGAATTCCTTCTCTCGTTATTTCTTCAAAATTTCCAGCACCCGCCCATAATATCTTATCTTTTAAGGTTATCATATTTAAAGTATAAGTTTCAGCATTTTTGGTAATTATATTCATAGCTTCAACCATATCTTGGGCAACGGATTGAGTTCGTTTATTTGGATCAACATGATATGGATGACGTAAGAAGGTAGAATCATCTTTAAGTGCTAGAGAATGATTCTGTTCGATTGTTTTATATGCACAAATACCTGGTAGAAAATTCTTAACTGGATTGCTATAGCCTGCAAAATAATGAGTTTTTAAATCAGATATTGTAAAATATACATCGTAATTATATGCTTTCTTGTTGATAATGACTTCTGTTCCAAACGAAGTTGTGCCTAATGATATGTATTCATGATTAAAACAATCGTGTATCATGATTTCAAAGTTTTTTAACCCCTCATTTGAGGCGTTCGTTTTTAAAGCATTGATAATCTCTTGATTTTCTGGCGTATCTGTATCATGAGAACCGGTTGCTATAATAAAGATAACGAAAGAAGCACCTTTTAAATAAGGCATAATTACTTTAGCAATAGTTTTTTGAGATGATGCTCTAGTACCATCTTCGATTAGGACACAAACTTTTTTATTTTCTACAATTTTATCCAATCTCTTACCCTTAGGATTTTCCAGAGCTTCAGTCAAAACATTTGCAATATCAGTTCTTGTATTTTCAGGTTGTTTAGGACTAAAAAGATTTTTAAAATTCTCGGTAGGAATTTTCAATTTAATTTTATCCTTACCGTAGCCCAATTCAACTACCTTGGATAGTTCAATTCTATCTTTACTGATTTTACCAGATTGTGTCTCGGTCATATTCTATGCATCTACACTCTTTACGTCTATAAATATCTATCTTCATAAGTTTTTAATTTTAATTCTTTCAATATCTCATAGATCTCATGAGCTAACTCGTATCTCTTTTCTCGTTTCATTCTTTTTATCGGTATAGGTCGCCCGATCTCTACATTGATTTTTACTGGTGGAAATGGCGTTTCGGTTCCTCCAATATGCATTGGAATTATAACAGTTGGCTTGCCTTCAATCGCCATTTTGATAACACCTGCAATGGTCCTAACTATGCGATCTGGATTTTTGGTCTGAATTAATACTCCAACCATCTTTTTGTCCTTTAATTTTTTCTTAATTTCAAGCAATGGCTCAAAATCTTCCTGAGACTCAGTTTGACGGAAAAATCCTAAAGATCTCAAAATTGTAGAAACAATAGGTGTCTGATAGAATTTTTTGTCGATCATAAAATGTATTTGTTCAGGAATTATACAGTTCCCTATCACGAAATCAAGTTTGGATGCACTCATCCCCAGGAAAATTATGCCAGTTTGCTTATCGGTTGGAATATTTTCTTTTCCAAATACCTTAAAATCGTATAGATTATTTACAGCTAATTCACAGACATTCTTTGTTACTTTATAAAATATATTATCAAATAATTGTGTAATTCCGTATTTTTCTCCTCGTTTTCTTATTTTATCAAAGAATTTATCGACTGGGCTTAATTTAGCAAACTCTTTTTTATCTTTTTTGTTAATACTTGTTATACCTAATTTATCAGTTAATTTATTAACATAATTTTCAAAAGGCAGCTTGATTTTCTTTTCTTGGAGATTTACTAATGGAAGTCCTATTAATTTTCCGATATTTTTTAGAATTTTATCAATAGGCGATTCTATATCTGTTAATAATTCTGGATCGACTTTTTCTAGGTCTTCTTCATGTAATTCCTTAATTTTTATCATCAAATCTCTTGTTAAATCCTTTAATTCTTCTCCTGTTAATATTTTATCATAATATTTGTCATAATATATCGGTTCACCTATGTTTACCTGTAGTTTAAATCCTTTCGGTGGCATTAATAACTGAAGCACGCCTCTTTGCATTGCGTCATAAGAACCCTTAATAGAAATAGGTATTATTGGTCGTTTTGTATCAATTGCCATCCTAATGACACCAGTTTTGGCATTATTAACATCGATTTCTTTATAGGTTGTCTGTTGTGGGAAAATTATGACGCGTCTATCTTTTAAAACTAAAGCTTTGGCGATTTCTAATGCTTCTATATCCCGTTGTCCCCTAGCAACTGGAAAACCTCCTGCAGATAAAGTCCAACTTGAAATTAATGGTATTTCTGCAAGCTCCTTTTTCATCATAAACCAGACTTTGGAAGTAATGTCGTGATTTTTACCGGGTATAAAATAGCCCCAGTAATCAACAAGAGGTTTAGGAGCAAGCTTAAGTCCGTATAAAAATATATCAATAAATGACTCATGATTTGAAGCGATGATTGCACCTTTAAATTGTTCTAAGTTTTCTTTTCCTTTAAGTTTAATATCAAAAGTAAGCGGATTTATAATAAGATTTGAACCAACTCTTATCATGAAATGTGTCATGGCGTCAATATAATCGCCAACGACAGGAATTTTAGAATAATATTCAACAAATTTTCTATAAAGGGAATCAATAGGATTTTTAGGTTTTTTCTCTAATTTTTCAAATTTATTGACAACTATTTCATTAACACTTTTATTTAAAGATTGTCTAAAACGCTCTTCTTTAATCTCAATAATTTTTCTTCTTCCTTTTTCTTTAAGTTGCTCAATTTGAGCCATTAAGTCCCCAGTTAATCTTCTTAAGTCCTCATAACATAATTCTTTATCATAATAATCATCATAATAAATGGGTTTCCCAAATACACAACACCAAAAGCCTTTTTTCCTTGGAACAAAACCACCTTTTGTTAGCTCATAGAGGCCAACATGACCCACTGGAATTATGGGTACTTTATTTTCGATAGCAAGCCTAATTACACCTGATTTTGCTTTTTGTTGTTTTTCGACATTTCTGGTTCCTTCAGGGTATATTAGAATATTATGTCCCCGCATTAAAAAAGTTGAACCTATATCCATAGATCTTCGAGCTCTATCACGCATTTCACGTTCAACTGGAAATGCGGTAGAGCTAAATAAAGTTCCAAGAATTGGAATATTAAATAATTGATATTTTGCATAAAAGATGGGTACATCTCTTTTATTTGCTATACCTTTAAAATTGAATCTTTTTAGAAGGATAAATGGATAATTTAGATCTCTAGTCTCGCAACAAGCTCTTGCAAGATATAAGTGTTCAGCCTCAGTTTCATGATTAGCTGCGAATATTACTGGTTTCACTTTAAAAATATTTTCTTTATCAATATAAATGGGCTCTACTTTTCTATCAAAATATCTCAAAATAGTTTCAAGAACACATAATGATAAGAAATCAATTGTTGTATCAACAATTGGAATTCTGCTTTCATATGCTTTTCTTTTTAACCATCTCACAGCTTTATCAATAGGATTATTTGAGATTCCCTCAATTTGTTCTAATTCATCTAAAATTATATTTGAATTATGTTTAAAATGTTTATTTACGTCTTCAGCAAAGAATTCTTCAATTGCTGTCAAATTTTGTCACATCTCACTTTATTTTTAAATAATATCAAGATAGCAAATTTGCACATTATATGCAAATTTGCAAGTTTTTAGGCGTATTTTCTTTATTTTTTTAAGAAGATTATGCTACTCATTAAAAAATCTTTCCTTTAAAACATTAAATATTTCTTAATTATAAAATAAGGTTAAATTAGTCGTTCCAAGATTGTGTCTTCCTAATATTTAATCTTTTAAAAAATCATACTGGTTATAATTATTGCACAAGAAAAATGATTGAATTTACTAAGTTTCATAACAATTTTTGATAAAATTCGAGAAAAAAAAATCCTCTCAATATTAAATATGATTTGAAATTGGTACTAATAAATAATATTTAGGTTGCAATATAATTTTTAAATATATTATAGGAGATATAGGGACTTTAACCATAATTTTAAAATGAGAAATTAAAAAACTTAGTAATTTACTTAAACAAATTGTATTGAGAAATATATAATATTTTATTCTTGTAAATGTTATAAATTTTATATCACAAATTAACCAAATTAATTCAAACAGAATTATATAAATAATATTTTATAATTATCAATTATAAAACTTAAATTTTTTAAGAATCTTCATAAGATTAATTAAAGAACCCTAAGATAAAATGTAAAATGTGAGGTTTTTGCCCAAGAAATCCGAAATTGAAATTAAGATTTTGAATGTTCTAGAAGAAGAAGATTTAGGGCTTACAATATCTCAAATAGCAGAAAAAATCGGAATTAATAGAAATACTACAGCTAAATATTTAGAGTCAATGGCTAAAAGAGACCTAATTTACAAAGTTGAAAAGGGCCCAACTTCAAAACTATTTTATCCAATGAGAATGCATAAAAAGTTCTCGGATAGGGCAGATTACATGGTTAAATTTTATCAATTGTTGCATAAATCCCTGTTTGTCGATTGGATCGGTGATGTCAAAAAGGCAAAAGAAATTGGATTACAGATGTCAAAAGATGCCAGTGAAATATATAAAAAACAATTTAAAAAAATTGATTTTACATTTGAAAATATAACTAGATTAGCTGCACTTGCCATTGAGATAACTTATCCAACTCCAAATGTTCAAGCTAAAGTTTATTTGATTGATAATAACAGCTTCTACCTTGATATCAAAAATTGCATCTGTGAAAGTAAAAAAGAATATCGGTCCATTTGTGAAATCCAGGTGGGACTGCTGGAAGGCATTATTAATGAATTAATTAAACCTCAAAAAGTTCATGTGGAAGAAATTGAATGTTTATGCGATGGATACAATACATGTAAATATAAAATTTCATTAATTAATGATAATGAATAACTATTAATAGTTTCTAAATTTTTATTCGCTTATAAATTTAACATCCTCCGTCTGTATATACCAAAATACACTAAAATTAAATTATTAAAAAAATTACTTTATAATTTTCTTCCATATTTGCCCCATAATGATCCTACAAACAATGAAACATATTACAATACAATCTTATGAAAAAAAGATACTATGATCAACAATGATAAAATAAATGGAAAAATTTTGAGAAATGGTTGATATCCTTAAATTTTTTATTCCTTGAGTTTTTTATTATTTTATAATTTTTTTAGATTATTTCCTCTTTTAAGTTAATTGTTTTGAGTGCTCTCATTTTTAATTCTTCTAATGGATATAGCTTAAATCTGGTCATTATATATCCGCCCAGATCACCCAATAAATACAGTACTAAACTAATCGATGGACTAAATACCAATATCGTAATTATGATGAAATAGACGGTCGTTGGGTTTAAGTATACATAAAATGGATTTGCTAAATAATATATTGTTTCTAAAATTACTAGAATAAAATAATGGATAAAAGCTGCCATTTTCCCATATTTTCTATCAGCGGCAATAAGCCCGCTAACAAGGCTACTTGGCGCAATAGAAATAAATATTAAAAGTTGAGTTATTAAACACATTAATCCAAATGCTTGGATCCCATTCTCTGTAGGGGCACTTGAAATAATATTAACCATTGAATCAAATATTTGTAATACTTGGAAAAAGAATAACTGAATAAAAATAAATGAGATCAATACTCCAGCAGTGACCGCAATTCCAGTTTTCCAAGTATCTCTGCTTGTTATATATTTTTGACAGAGATCATCTATAAAATATTTAAAATCTTTAGCTTTATCAGTCCTGCTGAAATCAATATTTTTCATTGAAAGTTCTCTTTCAAAAAGAACCAAAAAATTTTCAATAATTTCAGTCATAACTTTTTTAAGAAGTTTTACATCATCTCTAACATCAACAATTGCAGCGATGGTAAGTCCTGATTTATGTTTAAAAAACATGAGCCGATCGCCGCCTACTCTGACTGTATTTATTCCTTTTCCTATTACAGCTTCAGAAAAAGATACATTTGCCATTATAAAACCAGTGATTAGCTGGTCCTGTATTTCATCACTTTTTTTCTCTAATGGTGCATATGTAAAAAGATTTGCGCTTGATTCAGCAATAATAAACAATTTTTTTATCATTGTGATTCCCTAATACTTATTATACATCTTTAATCGAATTTAAATGAATCTAAATATTTATTAATCACAAAATACATCATTGAAATATTATTTTTAATAAAATTTGTTTTTTTAATAATAAAATTATTAATTATATATATTATGGGTTTTTCCTTTTTTCATTTTCCGTTGCTTTTATTAATTAGTGTATTTTATATATGGAAATCGTTTTATAAAAAGAGCTAGCATGCACATAAAAAAATCGTCCAGAATTTTTATGAAAATATTTTAGGAGCTGGGCTTTCTTGGACATGTCATGTCCATTTTTCAAAATATTCAAAGGAAAGCACCAACCGTTGTTTAGTTTATCTTCTTCACAGATAATTAAGTTATTTAAACATAAAAAATTCCAATAAATGTAATTAAATTCTTAATTCTTTACCAATAAATCTTGATATTTATCTGGCTAAAATACTTATTTCTGGATAATTTCATCTTCTAATAAAATATACTTATTGTAAATTCCATATCAAATTATATTAAAATAGTTAATTTTTATTTGTAGCGAATGAAAAATCTACATTTTTTAATGAAAATATGGCAAAATCTATGCGATATCTTTAATTTTATTTTATAATTATTAATTTATCATAAAATTAGAAAATAAAAATATTATAATATTATAATAAAAAATATTAATTAATACATAAAATCGAACAATGTAATTGAGGAAAACTAAATGGATGATATAAAAAACGAAGATTTATTGTTTGATAAATTATTATCTTCATTAAATTTTAAAGGACTATTAATACATATTGTTCTTCCATTATTATTATCACTATTTTTCATCGAATCATTAAGGGCATATGTTCCAGGAATCTACATTCAATTATTTCATGTAGTATTTCAAGATGAGGGATGGGAATTCTCGTTATTATCGTTGCTTACAATGGCCCTTTTTGCATTGCCTCTATTTACAAAGATACTTTCTAAAAAGTTTGGAACGGAAAGAATTATGTTAGTCTCGATAATTCTGATAAGCCTAAGCAGATTGCTTATAGCATGCAGGATATCAGCAATTATCGAAACAACCTTAGCTGCTTTGACAATTGGGGTTTATGGAATGTATGTAGGCACCTATATTGGATTTTTATTGACCAATAAAACAAAACTAAGCAATACTGATAAAGTTAGTACATTCATTATATCGTTCATAGCTGCAGTATTACTTGATTTTTTGATTAGAACTCTTGGATTTACTTTAGATATAACCTTAACTACTTGGCCAATAGATCCATTAAATTGGACTAATTATCAATATCTTTGGTTGATTTTCCAAATTCCATTATCTATCATAGTCATATTAATTCCAATATTATACTGGAAAAAAGTTGCAAAAGAATACACACCTTTAGATAGTGGTTCAAGTGAGAAAACAGGTAAAAATCTTATTGCTGCGGTTTCTGGAGTTGGATTAGGAATCATCTGGTTTTTAGAATTTAATATACTTTTATACGCTAACGCAATCGCGCAATTCACAAGTACGAACTATTTCATTATGAATTGTATAGTAATAGCAGTTATCACGTTGACCTGTTTTCTGCTCCTTACAATAAGAAAACGATTAATTTTAAATAAAATTTTAATAATTGTATCTAATTTATTGTTTGCAGTAATATTTATTGTATTCCTATATTTTGGACACTTATTAACATATCTTGCATCGATTCTTATTTCTATATCTCTAGTATTCGTCTATTTTGACATATTTTACCTACTTGAGTTCGCTGGTACTAAAGGAAAAAAGATGAATAAAATACGAATGATTTCAAATGTATTTGCAATATCATTTGGAGTATTCCTACTCTTCAGTTTTCTTTATGATTTCACAACCGACTGGTCTTTCACAATTCGATCATTTAGAGATATGGGTCCGCCGATATTATTAATTAGCGTGATAATATTGGTAGCAATGACATTAATCACATTAGTGTATAAAAAACGGAGGGATGAAGAATGAATTTAGTGAATAAAAAAATAATATTTTCAGCATTATTAATTCTACCATTAATATTTTCATTAATTTACATGGGAATCGGATTAAATAGACCCTTAACCACTGGTAATGATAAACAGATTAAGATAATGACTTATAATATACACTTTGGTGTAGGAATGGATGATAAGCTGGATCTTGAAAGATTAGCACAAAACATATTAATAGAAGATCCAGATATCTTGGGACTAGAGGAGGTCGAGAATGGTAGATTTACAAGTCAAGGAGTCGATATGGCATTATGGTTTGCTACTCGATTAGGAATGCAATATGTATATTATCCTTCTGTAAATGACGCAGCATTTGGAGTTGCCTTACTAAGTAAATATCCTATAATTTACAGTGCTACTTATGATCTGCCTAGTTTACAACTAGAACGCGTTTTGATTCATGGGAGAATTAGAATTAACTCCACCTTCACATTGGATGTATTTGTTACACATCTAGGCTTAAACGAAACGGAAAATGTAGAATATCAAGAAAACCAAACAGCCCAAGTCGAGACAATATTATCAATCACGAGTTCCATAACTGGGCCCAAAATTTTAATGGGCGACTTCAATATGCTAGAAAATAATTCAAATATTCAATGGATTACTAAGACCTTTAATGATACTTGGAGAGATTTCAACCCCCTTTCTACACAAGGTAGTTTCCCTTCCTATCCAGCACCAGTTCCAGGAAACAGAATTGATTATATCTTTGCGACTAACTTTTCATCAATAGTCGACAGTCATATTAGAACTGATATGATTCCTGGAGTATATGCTCCGTGGGAATACGGATCAGATCATGCACCTGTAATTACTACCCTAACCTTTTAATTCCATATTTTTTTTTTAATTATTGAGAATGTTGGATATCTATTTCTATTGAGAATATTGATTATCTATTTTAATCAATAATCATATCTATTTCTTATTATTGATTTCATCTATTTTCTTATTATTATTTCTTAAAATCAGTTATTACTACTTTAAAATATGGCTTCTTATCTGATCTTATTATTGTTTCAAAAATTTCGGGAATTTTAGATAAATTAGTTTTTGTAATCCAAGGTTTAACATCAAATCTACCTTCTATGAGCCACTTAAGTGCTTTTTCATAATCCTCAATTATGAAATTACTGGAAGTAGTAATTTTTCGTTCACTAGATATTTTCATATTATTAAATTTAATATCTGAATCGTGAACTGCCATATTTATAAGGGTACCACCTTTATCCAGCACAGACAATCCCAATTCAAAGCTAAAATCAGTTCCTACACTATCAAAAACAGAAATACATCCATGATTATCTGTTATTTGCATTACTTTATCTTTAATTTCGTTTATAGATTTTTTATCTGAATTAATAATATATTCAAATTTATTTTTCTTTGCTATTTCAATAGCTAATTCTGATTTTTCTATAATTATGATTTTGTTTGCACCATTAATTCTTGCAACTTGAGCGATACCATTACCCGCTGGGCCACAGCCGATTATTAAAACAGGAAGTTCTGGGAATTTAGAACCTTGATTATATACATGTAAGCAGACTGCAAGAATGTCCATCATCGCAGCTTCTTCAAAAGTTAAATTATCAGGAATTTCATAACATCCTGCAGCCCAGACAGGGACATACTCAGCATAAGCCCCAGGATAATAGTTCATATCACCCCATCCTTGTCCATGACCAAGATGAACTGTATTTGGGCAAAGATTCGGTCTATTAGTTTTACATAAATAACATTTACCACAAACTTTAGAACATATCGCAACAACCCTTTTACCTAACAAGTTCTTATTCTTTTTATTTGCAACTGCTACAACAGTACCCGCAAATTCATGCCCCAATACAATATTAGGTTTATTATCTATATGATATCCTAATGTATGCTGGGCCCATGGATTTTCACCTCGATAATACCTATAATCTGAACCACAGACACCACATGCACCAACCTTTAATAACACCATCTCGTCTGCATTCGGAAATATATCGAGATCCCACAATGGAATTTTCTTAAAAGATAATTTATATGGTTTTTCTAAAACGACCGTATTCATCATTTTAGGCAGTTCCATATTATTTAAAATAATTAGTGTCATATTTCTTACCTCCATTCAAATAGTCATTGCAGTGAATCCACCATCTACTGGTATTAATGCACCTGTAATAAAACTAGAAGCTTTTTCAGATGCTAATAAAATTACAATTCCAATCAGTTCCTCTGGATTGCCAAATCTACTCATAGGAGTATGTTTCATTATTGATTCAACTCTTTCGGAAGTTAATATTTTCCGATTCTGTTCAGCTGGAAAAAATCCAGGAATTATTGCATTAACCCGAATATTATATTTAGCCCATTCTCGAGCCAAATTTTGGGTCAAATTATTTATTCCAGCTTTTGAAATAGAATATGTAAATACTTTAGATAGTGGAGTTCCAGACGAAACGGATGATATATTAATAATGCTACCACCCCTTTTATTCTCGATCATCCGTTTACCAAAAATTTGGCATGAAAGAAATACACTTTTTAAATTAATGTCTATGATCCTGTACCACTCTTCTTCAGAAATTTCTAAAAATGGTGTGTTTGAATTAACTCCTTGAGCATTGATTAAGACATCTATCCGACCAAACTTGGTATTAATAATTTCATCGGCTTTAATGAGGTCGTCTTTTGATCGAGCATCAACTCTGATATACAAAGATTCAACTCCCAACTCGGAAATTAAGCTAGCCCTTCTTCTTCCTTTTTCTTCTGTAGGGCCCATTATTACAATATTTGATCCGGCTTTTGCTAAACCTTCAGCCATTTTGCTCCCAAGAACACCTGCCCCGCCTATAATTGCACTTACTTTCCCTTTCAATCCAAATAATTCCTCTAAATACAATTTTACCAAAACCTTCAAGCCTTAATTTGATTCTTATTTCTTATTATAATTTTTAACAGCATCATCTATAAAATATTTGGAATAATTAGGATCAAATTAAAAATGTGATTGATAATTTTAATTCTCACATAAATAATTATCCAAAATTTTTCTAAAATCTAAATTAATAAAATTTTATAATATTTACTTAAAAAATAACACTGTTAACTACTTCTCTATTAATTTATGAAAGATAAAATAATTAAGGATGAAAAATATTAATTGAGTTAATAATTCTAACTCAACTAAAAATCTTATTCGCTTTTAAATTTAAGAATTTATAATCTGAATATTGTTAAGAATGTGGTTTTAGTTATGGGAAGATTATCTGAGGATCTTGTTTTAAATACGGGTTTTTTAAACCTTGGTCTGAAATTTTTCGGTATTAAAATGCAATTAAGAAAAATAAAACGAAAAAATTACAAACTTGTCGCTGTCAAATATCCCATTTTTAATGAAATTATTTACTCAACAAATGCTTTTCCTCTCTTTGTACCAAGAATACCTTCAATTACTGATTTTGATATATTAAAAAAAGCTATCAGCCATTCAAGATTAGCTGAAAATGTATTTGGTAAAAAAATTGCTGAAAAAGGCATTGGAGTGGTCTCAGATTTATTGGATTCTGCTATTTTAAGTCAATTGAACCAAATTTTTAAGAATTTTTCCTATTATGTTAAATTTTGTGAACAATCTAACTTCATAGATAATTGTTTCGGTAATAAATTATTCGTAGGAGGTGCATCCAAAAATATAGATATCCTTGATATTGCTTTATTATTAGATACACCTTGTATTAATACAAATGAATCTTTCAAATATATTTCAAACTTAATTGATAATGTCATAACTATAAAAATACCAGAAAATGAATCCTATAATGAAACTCTTAATCATATTATTGAACAAATCAATAATTTTGTTTCTATTCTTGAATCTCATGCAGGTCCGATTGATCCTGAAAAAATAAAGAACTATACTGACCAGATTAATAAAATAAAGGAATTAATCATAGATTTCTACAATTTTTTCAAAAAAGATGATTTCCTTCCAGTAGCACCAGATTCTTTCAGATTTATGTTATCTATGATCAATTCGATCTACATTGACTTAATATCAAGCCCTAAATATGTTCTCAAAAATATGCAAATTTTAAACCAACATTTGATTGATCAGTTAAATGCAGGTAATGGCTATGAGATAAAAAATAAGCCACGAATTTTAATTATACCAAGTTTATGTGGATTTGAATACTCTATAGGCGAATATTTAGCAAAAAAGAAGATATTCCTATATTATTTTGATTTAATATTTTACAGATTATTAGAACCAATTAAAAATTCTACCAATTGGATAAAAAATCAAGCAACTTTTTACTTAAATTTCTATAATTCATGGAACTCTTTTGATTCTTTAATAAATGAATGGATTAAATTAATAAAACAATTTAAAATTGACGGTGTAATATTCAATGATTTAACTGGATGCAATCACTTGAAATTCGCTGTAGATCAATTTAAATTGAAACTAGATGATTTAAACATTCCGATTATTTCAATAGAATTTTGCCATTTGAACGAAAACCTACATGAAATATTTAGAAAAATTGATCAATTATTAGAAAAAATAGCAAAATAAAAATATAAATTTCCAACCGTGTTTTCGATGTTTATATTTTTTTTAAATTAAATTCATCTTAAAGCCAGTATTATAAATAACTTTTATTAAAATCATCAATAATAAATAAATTTTTAGCAGTTTAAATAAAAAAATGTTAGTTTAAAGAGTTAATCCATAAATTTTCAAATTACTTTTATAATAATTTTTGATCTATAATTGTAATAATTATTTTATTACAGCAAAACAAATTTTTTCCATAAAGGTTCTTATATCTCTGTTCATTAATATATTTCAAATTAAATCATTTGTATAAAAATATATATTATATTAAATCTAATAATTATATTGAAATTTTAGACAAATTTAAGAAAATTTTTCTTTAAGGTGTACAAATGTCGGTCGTTGATAATCAAGAATTGTTTCAAATCGTAAAAAAATTAACATCCAAACTTGGATCTAGTTTAGGAGTCAGACCTTATATTGCAATAGCGGATAGTAATGGACGAATAATTTATATTGATGAAGAGCTTAAGAAATTTTCAAATCTGATAACAACTTTTACAAAATACAATTTCAATTTCCTAAAAGTTGGGGATCATAGTATTCCATTATCAGGTAGTAATATGATATTTGTGAAAAGTTCGCCCGTTGCTATGGTTATTTTATATACCAAAAAAGGTTTAATTGGTCAATTATTAGGTTTTAAGAAGTATATTAATGAATTTTTCGAACCAATAGATGAGATTCTAAAAAGCGCGGGTTATGAAGCGGCAGTAGAAGAAGCAATTCCAATTGCAGGTCAAGAAATAGAAGAAGTTGCAAAAGCAGACAAAGAAATAAGCAGTCAAGCAGTAGTTATCGAAAAAAGAATATATAAGCGTAAAAAATATGATAAAATGAAACCCATAATCAAGAAAAAAATACCCAGCGATATTAAACTTAAACTAGAAGAAAGTGCTATTCTAAATTTCTGTGTTGAAGGTAAAACTATTAGTGAAATGCTTGAATTATCCGATAATATTACATTACCCAGCGTGAAAAAAGTCCTTGCGAAGTTTATTGAATCAAAATGGATCGAAGTTCCTAATTATGCTCTTGTAGGTTATAAATGTGATAAATGTAAAAGTCAAGAATATACTTTTATTCCTGATGATGTTTTTAAATACTCATTTGATAACTATGTAAGAAAACAAGTTTCCGGATCGTGTGGGCATGATAACATATTATTTATTAACAAAAAATTAAAAGCAGACGCAATATTTATAGAAAAAATATCTCCTATGGTAAATTCGATTGATTTCAATGAATTGAGTATAAAATCCTTGATTCAAATATTAGGACAAGATATTTTTCTTAATATATTTCATGCTCTTTTATTTGATAAAGAGATTTTGCTGTTAAATGCAGAAGAATTTATCAAGGATATCGCCGATTTATATAATCACATATTTTCAAATATTGGATATGATCAAAACATTAACACAATGAGCTACGAAGAATTTAAAGCAGAGTATAAGAAATATAAGGATCATTTGGTTATTATTTTTGATGAGCGACTTGTAATTAACGAGCCGTATAATAAAGAACGAGAATACTTTGGTTATGAGCGTAATTTGTTCGAGAAAATATTAAAAGAAGAGGAGGACGAAAATCGACAAATATTAAAGGCATACCAAGAATTTGAGAAAATATTACTCTTAACAGAGGAACTGATCGAGTTTGTAAAAGCATTCAAGGAAATTACAGAATTTGAAGTCATTGAAATTTTTGAAAAAAATAAAAAATTAGAAATAAATCGGGATGATATTCATATTTGTAAACAACTGGCAGAAATCTATTATGATAATGATAGTCTAAAAAAGAAGATTAAGAAAGCAGTTGCAGAAAAAGTTGATGACTGGTTCGGATCCA
>CAZYEE010000028.1:0-21457 GCA_964646355.1 uncultured archaeon
ACCTTAATCCAGATCAAGTTGTCAATTGGACCGATGAAGATGTTTTTAATTTTTCATCTACTTTGCGAAAAATTTCAAAACCAATGATAATCCTCGCAAATAAAGCGGATAAAAAAACAGCAAAAGAAAATATAAAAAGATTGAAAGAATTGAAAGATTATATTGTTATTCCAGGGTGTGCTCTTGGTGAATATTGGCTTCGTAAATATTCTGAAGCCGGATTCATTAAATATTTACCAGGAGATTCTGATTTTGAAATATTAAAGAAAGATAAATTTTCAAATAATGAGTTGACTGTTTTAGAAAATCTGAGGAGTTTTATTAAAGAATATGGCTCAACAGGTATACAACAAGCTCTAAATACCGCAGTTTTTGAACTTTTAGATATGATTGCCGTATTTCCGGTTCATAATGTTTCCAATTATTCTGATAAAGATGGTAATGTCCTACCTGATGTGTTTCTGGTAAAAAGGGGTACAACAATCAAAGAATTTGCTGGAAAAATACACACCGATCTTGAAGCTTCTTTCCTTTATGGACTGAATGTCCGCACAAAACAAAGATTGGGTGATACTTATATTTTAAATGATTGTGATATTGTAAAAATAGTTTCAATGAAAGGTACTTAAATTTACATAAAGAAATCATTGATAAAAACTTCTTTAAAATTCCTATTCGAAACCGCTTTAAATTTATTAAAAATATTTTTAAGGAAAAATTTTTTATCATTCAGTAATAATGTATTCACTCCAAATTAAAATTATCAAAAAAATAATTGTTATTAAAAAAAATAAATGAAATGAGATCAAAATGGGTAAATCAAAATCTCCAAGAGGCGAATTCGCGGGTCGACAACTAAAAAGAAAACGAAAAAAATTTAGATGGAAAGATATTAAATATAAAAGAAGAATGCTAAGATTAAATATTAAAACAGATCCGCTTAGAGGCGCTCCTCAAGCACGTGGTATTGTTTTGGAAAAAATTGGGGTCGAATCCAAGCAACCTAACTCTGCTATCAGAAAATGTGTAAGACTCCAACTAGTTGCAACTGGAAAACAGATAACTGCATTCTTACCAGGAGACGGTGCCCTTAATTTCGTTGATGAACACGATGAAGTCATTGTAGAAGGTATTGGTGGTGCAAAAGGTAGAGCCAAAGGAGATATTCCAGGAGTTAGATGGAAAGTAGTAAAAGTAAACGGTGTTTCTTTAAAAGCCCTACTACAAGGAAAGAAGGAAAAACCTATACGCTAAATAATTTAATTTATCTTTTGTTGATTTATTTAATTTTTAACTTACTTATCTACCAACATTATTATTGACTTAATTATATTTAATCCTATATTATTATCCTGTCGATAGGCTATTTCCTGGATATTTAATTATCTTTGACCAACACAAATTATTTAGGAAGGGAAATTTTAACCTCTTTAATAATGAAATTTTTTAATAGTGATAATTTTGAGCGAAGAGTTAAATAAATTAAGAGAGAAAATTGACGAGATTGATAAGAAGATATGTTCATTATTGGACGAAAGAATAAAAATTGTTAAAGAAATTGGAGAAATTAAAAAATCTAAGGGAATGCCCATAATTGATTATGTTAGGGAGAAAAAAATTTACGATCGGATAAAATCACTAACATTTGAGCATATTCCATCCGATGCTGTGGTTAATATTTACCGAGAAATAATCGCTGCGGGCAGAGCAATCCAAGAGCCCAAAAATATCGTTGTATATCTTGGCCCTGAAGGAACTTTCTCCGAATATGCTACTAAAAAGTTTTTTACGAAAAGCGATTATGAATTTAGACCATGTAAAACTATAGCCAGTATATTTAGAACTGTACAGAATAATAATGCCAAATATGGTGTGGTACCTGTTGAAAATTCAATGGAGGGCCCAATTTCTATATCACTTGACTTATTAATCGAGACTCCTCTTAAAGTCTGTGGAGAAATTATAGAAAGAATAACACATAACCTAATAGGTCAATTCAAATATAATTTAGATGAAATTCAGTATATAATCTCACATCCTCAACCACTTGCGCAATGCAGAAATTATATTCAAGAAAATCTACCTCAAGCTAAAATAATTGAGGTAAAAAGCACAGCTACAGCTGTTAAAATGCTTTCACAAATTCCTTACAGTGTTGCAATAGGGACAACTACGGCAGCAGAATTATATGGCATGAGAGTTCTCTATAGGGGTATTGAAGATAACCCAAATAATTATACACGATTTTTAATTATTGGAACTGAGCCCATTATATCTGATTCACCTAAAAAAACATCTATAATATTCTCAGTAAAGCACGAACCAGGTGCCCTTGTAAATGCATTGAAAATTTTTGAGGAGAAAAAAATCAATTTACTAAAACTTGAATCCAGACCCAGCCGAAAAAGCCCATGGGAATATTATTTCTTTACAGATTTTGTTGGAAGTCTAGATGAACCAATTGTACAAAAGGCTATTGAAGAATTAAAGTTTAAGACCTTATCTTTAAAAATATTGGGTTCATACGCCTCTCAATAACCTAAATATAAAATATGATATAAAGTAAAAATTTATTCTTAACTATTTTTTATGAATATTAATTCTTTAAATGAATATCAATTTTTCGTTAAAAAAAGAAAATTTTAAAAAAATTATTAGTTGTATAATTAGGAGCCGGCACCAAAAATTTGTTGATAATCTCTTAAAGCCAAAGATATTACTTTTGCTGCTTCTAATGAATCTGTTAGCATTGACATTTTATCTACAATATTATCAAATAGTTCATGAGCTAATAACATTTTACAATTTTCTATTTCTTCTTCTAAATCCTCGATAAGATTCTGTAAAATATCTTTTAAATCGTGAAAATTTTCCATAATATTGCCTTCGGTTATTGGTTCGGACTATATATTTAAAATCATAAGCTTTTTAATATAAATCATTTGTGATACACTTATAAATTGAAAAGTATTCTTTTTAAAAACCAATATTTATGACCAATATTTGGCGGTTTTTATCTAAATTTATGATAAAATGATTTAAAATTAATTTCATAAATAATTTTTGATATTTTTCACAAAAAATAGAAGTCTGAGTAGTTTTTTAATAAAAATCAGTTTGAATAAAATAAAAGGATGAAAATAATAAATGTAAATATCATGATAAGAAGTGTTACATATCTTTTATATAGATACATTTAAAATTGATTTTAAATCTTCTGTTTAATCACTATTTTTGATTTCTTTAATTTTTCTACTTAGAAAACGATTAATTACTACAATAAATATCGAGATTCCTATAAATAGAATCGGTATTGTTGCATTATCAGCTATAAAACCAAATAATGGTGCAAATATGAAGGTAAAGACCGATTTTATTAAAGATTCAACACTTAGAATTGTAGCTTGTTGGTTACTTTCAATTATTGAGCCCAAATAATCAATTACTATTGGCCGTCTAATATTGAAAATTACATAGATAATCAAATAGATTATAATGATAATGATAATCAAATTTGTCCAAATAAGGATGGCTGTCAAAAATAGAGTAATACCAAATAAGTCAAATAATATATCCATCGAACGCTTAGAATTCTTTAATTTTCGATTGATTCGATAGGAATTTTTTGATGCAAATGATGAGATAAAATAAAATAAGGTGTATAGAAGCCCAAGAGTAATTGAAACATAGAAATCTATCTGTTCAGTAGTTGGATTAATTAAGAACATCACAATAACCATCCCAAAATAAAGCTTCATTATAGGTTGAATATAATCCTTCAATACTTTAAAAATTGCATCGTATAATGTAGAGCTAAGTAGCGCCCTATTTAATTTCTTATCCGAGAAAACTACTTTAAGCTGTTTAACAGCTTTAAAAAATTCGTTTAACTTACCCTTTTCATATTTTTCATGTTCGTTCATGTATTTTGGATATGTTGAAATCAAAATAAAATCTAAAATATATGGAATAATCGTCAGCAAAAAAATAGTTCTATCAGGTGGTACTTGTATAATCAAAATAAATATTACGCTTAAAATTCCCGACAATGCTTCCCCAACTAAAGCAAAAGACCTCGTCCTGCCATATACAAAGGTTATATATTCTGAATATCCTTCTTTTTTAGCCCAAGTTAAAATCATCGCCTTGTGCGTCCCTGAACGAAACGCTTCCCCTAAACCGAAAAAAAAGGACGCACCAATAAGTATTAAGAAATTAGTATTTAGTGGATCAAAACCAAAAAAATAGAAAACAAAAGAAATACAATAAAGTATAAAACAAATCTGTAATACTTTCTTTTTTCCGAATTTATCAGATAATATTCCTGATGGTACTTCTAATAAATAAGTAGTAATCTCAATTATCATAACTAATAAGCCCGCTTCAAATAAATTATACCCCAGGTATAGTAATATGAGTAAAAGATATGGTTCAAAAAATTTTAAATTCTTTAAAAAACCATAAAAACTAAATTTCCAGACTAATCGGTTCTTTTTAATTGATTTATAAATTTCTCTTTGGGATGACATGGTTATTGTCTAATATTTCTACATTAAAAATTAATTTTTTGTTGATGAATTAAATCCTTAAACTATAGTAAGGTTTATTATGATATGGTAAGTTTTATTATGTATTGAACAAAAAGTAAAATCATATTAGAAATTTAAAAGTTGGTTATCAATAAAAATAAAACTAAGAGGTTGGTTTTTCGTTGTTATTTGCTCAATTTGGTCTGTCATTAATTATTAAGAATAAATTAAAGAATTCTTCATTTTTACTTATTGTTATTTCACTATATCTCCCTGATATCCTATTATTATTCCTCTGGATTTACAATTCTATTGTAAGGTTATTAACAGGTAATGAATTTTTAGTAAATTATCATTTACTAAGCCATTCTATGTTGATATGGTCTGTAGCCTCCGTATTTATTCTAGTTGGCTCGATATTTTTTAGGCGTGTTAAAGAGTCATTGATAATTATCGGATGTGTTTATTTACATTTATTATTAGATATTTTACGTCCTTTTATTAATTTAACAAGTTATACAATCTATTTAGGAATTTCTCCTTATCATTTTGTGAATTTAGCATATCCAATTATCAGTAATGGAATTCTAATTGCAATATATCTGCCTGATTTTATTATTTGGATCATAGATTTTTCAATTCTATTGTTTGGGGTATTATATTTTCTAGGAAAGTATTCAAAAAGCGGTATATCCTCTTCAAATTTAACTTCTTAACTGTGAACAAATAGCTCGTTTAATTTCCAGTGCTCTTTCTAAGTTATTTAACTGAATACACATATCTATAATTTCTTGAAATGTATCTTCAAAAATTTCATAATTATTTCTTTTAACAGCTCTTCTTAAGAATTTTTCAGCTCTTTCAAGTCCGGATTCAAATCTTTTTTGATTATACATATCTTTTATTCACCTTTAATATGATTTATATAAATAACAATCTTTTAAAATTAAAATTAGTGTATTATATAGATATTACATATGTAATAGCGCCTAGCCCTTGATCCAAATGTTTGATCTGTATAAAAAAACTCTGTAAAATCGACCCTATATTATAATCAGTTAAATAACTTTTTTGAAATTAAACCAATTTTCAATAATAACCAATTAGATATGAAAGAGAATGTTCAATTTATGTCAAGAAAATACAACAAATATGGATTATACTAAAAAATATCAAAAAATAAATATGGATAATATTTCTTGTAATAAAAATAAATAGAATTTTTATAAAAAAATTAGAGAAATTTAAATTTGTAATGTTTTTATTTTTATGTATCTCTTAGAATTAAATATTTTATACAGATATGTAAATGCTAATCCTCCTAAAAATCCTCCGACATGTGCAGCATGTGCTACAGAATCACCGGGTGCTAATCCTGGCACTAATGCAGATACTGTGTAAATAACCTCCAACATTACATAAAACAATACAAAATATTTAGCTTTTATTGGTTTTGTAAATCCTGGAATCCTTAATAATCTATTTGGAAATGAAAAGCCGTATCCTGCCAGTACACCAAAAATTGCGCCTGAAGCTCCTACTGCTCCTATTGACAAGACTGCATTTAAATTAGTGGGCGAAAATAGAACTGCAAAAAGAAGCTGCATTACTGCAAAAAACATTCCTGCAATTACACCAGAAAACAGATAAAAAACCAATGCAGTTAACTTACCAAAAGCATATTCCAAGTCATCAAAAAATATAAGCACAAAATACATATTTGATATTATATGAATTGGATCCGCATGCAGAAATTGACTTGTAAAAAGCGTATACCAATGTTTCATCTGAAAAAATTCAGACGGATAAAAGATAAGCGCTTGTATATATGGATTTGCATCATCCAAGTAAAATGCATTTGTTGAAAAAATCAATGTCGTAATTAAATATACTACAACATTAATCATTATTATTGTAACAGTCAGTATCGGAAATTTTCTACCAATTGTTTTAGGTTCTTCCGCCATAAACTCACCTATTCTGTTAAAATGATATTAACTAAATAGTTGTTACTATCATCCTCAAAAATATAAATTTAATTCAGAATCCCTAAAGAAAATAATAAGATAACCAAAGGTCCTTATTTTAGGGTCAAATTTTGAAAGAATGAAATTTTAATTAATGAAATATATGAAATTATTCACTAATAGAATTCCATAATAATTCACACAAATCAATTACTTTAAGTTTATTATTATAAAGATTGCAGCCGTACATTAGATTATCTTGACATGAAGGGCACGTTGTGATTATTCCATCAATTCCATTGCATCTATTGATCTGTTCAAATTTTATTTTCAAGTGTTCATCTACCAATTCGGGATAAAGAGCTTTTACGAGCCCACCTCCACCACAGCATAGAGCATCTTCTTTATTTGGTTCCAATTCTACTAACTCAAGCCCTGGAACATTGTTTATGATATAGCGTGGCTCATCATAAATTCCACAATGTCGTGCTAACTCACAAGGGTCTTGATATGTTAATTTTTGATTAATTGAGTTTCTAATGATTAATCTTTTGTTTTTAATCAAGTTCGCAAAATATTGTGAAACATGCAATACTTTAAAGGGTAATTCTTTACCCAACAAAATTGGATAAATTGTATGAATAACTCTATAACAACCTGGACATGCAGTAATCAATTCTTTTATATGTAACTCTGCAAATTTTTCTACATTATTTTTAACAATTTCCATTATCTCGTCATTAATTTCTCCTCCACCCAGAAAATATGGATTTCCACAGCACATCTCGTCTTCGCCCAACAATGTAAATTTTATATCTAAGGTATCGAGAATATTTATAATCGATTCTGGTTGAGATGAAAGAGTACCCTTATATGATGCACTACAACCAATAAAGATGCCAATATCTGCCTCAATTCTAATTTTATCTTCTATCAGATCCTCTACATCAAATGCCCATTCCAGGCGATCTTCTTGATCCAAACCGTAAATATTTTTGGAGTCCAGTATAATCTTAATCAAATTATTAATATTCTGAGGTGCAACACCCAATTCAATTAATCTTTGTCTGACCTTGAGGACGAGATCTGCCACTTCAACACCGCTTGGACAGGTTTTCTGACAAATTCCACAATAGAAACAGCTATAAATATTATCAATTAGGAGCTGAGTTGGTGGAATTTTTTCAGTTATTAATCCATAAGCTAGTCTCATTCTTCCACGAGGTGATCCAATTTCACTAAAATCCGAAATTTCTATATGTGGACATACTGCTCTGCATTTTCCACATCTAACACATTTTAATAATTCTATAATAAAATCTCTATTCTTTAGCATTTTGATCTTCATCCAATGCCATTTTTCCAGGGTTCATTATATTAAAAGGATCTATAGCACGTTTTATTTTTTTCATAATTTTTAAAACATCTTGATAATATTCTTTCAAATATTTTGATCTTGCTACTCCTATTCCATGTTCTGCTGTAGTTGTCCCGCCAAGTTCAAGTGCGGTTTTATGGATCTCATCAACAAGTCTTTTTACGACTTCCCAATCAGAATCTTCATATTTTCTGATCGTAATTGCAGGATGTAAATTTCCAATTGAAATGTGTCCAAAAGTTATTATGGGAATATCATATTTTTCTGATAACTGTCTAAGCTTTAATAGCATATCCGGGATTTTACTTATTGGTACTGCAATATCTTCACCTAAATAAACTCTTGCATATCCTTCTCTCACTCTACTAGAAGCAGCACCAACAAGACTTCGTGCTGACCATAACTTTTTTCTTTCCTCTTCGTCTAAAGTCATTTTAATTGTTTTTACATTATATTTTTTACAAACATTCTCGATAATTCGAATTTCCTCTTTAATACAATTAATATAACCATCAAATTCAAAAAGCAGAATCGCCTCGACCTCTGGTAAGTTTAAATCTGGCTGAAACTTATTTAAAGCCTCTATGCTTGATCTATCTAAAATCTCAATAGCACTTGGTATTATTTTTGCTTGATATGTAGCAATAACTGCATTTCCAGCATCTCTCAAATCATCAAAACTTGCCATTAGAACTCCAATTTTATCGGGAATAGGTAATATTTTCAATGTAATTTTAGTAATAATTCCAAGAGTTCCTTCAGAACCAGCAAAAAGCCTGCATAAATCATAGCCAGTAACATCTTTTAAAACTCGGCTGCCAATTTTAATGATAGAACCATCTGGTAAAACAATCTCTAAGCTTAAAATATATTCACTGGTGGATCCATATTTTATTGCATTTCTACCCGATGCATTATTTGCTATCATGCCACCTATAGTACACATTTCACTGCTCCCCGGATTAACTGGAAATCTAAATCCATATTTTTCAAGCTCTTCATTTAACTTTTTATGTATAATTCCCGTTTCGACAGTCACTTGTAAATCCTCAATAGAAATATCAATAATTTTATTCATTCTTGTTAAATCTATGAGTATTCCTCCCTTTACTGGTACACATCCTCCAGAAGCACCAGTACCAGCCGCTCTTGGAGTTATAGGAATCCGGTTTTCAAATGCAAATCTTACAATCTTTGAAACCTCTTCTGTAGTTCCAGGACGCACTACAATATCTGGAATGCCCTCTATATCGCTTACATCACAGCCATAACAGTATAATTCCGCTTCATCAATACTAACATATTTTTCATCGATAAATTTTATGAGATTAAAATATAATTTGTCCTTGTCCATCTTATTTACCTAAAATGTCATATTTTGGTAGAATTCGTCTCTATTTTACTTTATTTTTAATTGCATAACTAATAAAATAACCAATTTTGATAGTATAAATAATAAAATGATCAATATTAATTAATATATAACCAAAAAAACATATCAAATAATTAATTAAAAATTTTTGAGTGATGTCTCTTGAATTATAAAAGTACAACCCAAAAGGAGATATTTGAGGAGCCACAAACTATTGAAAAAACAATCTCTCAACATAAAATTTTAGAAGATATTGTAAATAAAATTGCTGAATTAAATCCATCCATGATTATTATTACAGGAAGTGGAACTTCTTATAATGCCGGACTCGCTACTATGTATTTTATGAATAAATATGTTAAAATTCCAACATATGTGGTGCATGCTGCCGAATTTGAATACCTAATAGATCCTATACTAAAAGAAAATCAGTTAATTATCTGTTTATCACAATCCGGGGAGAGTGTTACTACATTAAAAGCATGTAAAATCTCAAAAAATAAATCTATTCCTACAATTGGAATAACTGCACATCCTAATAGCACATTGGGCACTGAAGTAGATTTATGTCTTCCAATATTGAGTGGGGAAGAAAAAAGCGTGATGGCAACAAAAACATATGTAGCACAATTATCTGCATTATTTGCAATGGGACTTAAACTTTCATATAAAAAAGAAATAATTGACTCCGATGAATATAAAAAATTATATTCTAATCTAACAGAAATTCCCAAAAAATTACTCTCTTGTCTACCTGAATTAGATAAAAAAACTGAAGAATTATCTAAATATTATAAATTTGTAAGAGCAGCTTTTATTTTGGGTTCAGGAGCTGATTATGCAACGGCTACAGAAGGGGCCCTTAAATTAAAAGAAGGTTCCAGAATTTTTGCACAAAGTTATAGTACTGACGAATTCCGACACGGTCCAATTACCCTTGCTGATGAAACTGTACTAATAATAGGAATAATTCCTCAAGATTCTAATAAACGAAGAATTATGTATAAATTATTTGAAATTGTAAAAGAACGACACACATCCATATTAGGCATTACAACTTTAGAAAATAATCCCTCTTACTTAGATACAACATTAAAATTACCATCAATAAACGAGGATTTTAATCCAATATTGAGCGTAGTACCTCTTCAACTACTCGCAAATCATATTGCACTTCAAAGAGGGTATGACCCAGATCATCCTCGATTTCTTACAAAAATAGTCCTCGAATAATTTTTAAATATTTAGAACTGGATCTTGCTAAAGTTTAAATTCATTTAGAATTTAAATCTTTTATTATCTTTATCAATTCATCTAATTTATGAATCTCATATTCAGGTTTTGGTTCTCGACTGATTTTTATATCATACTTTCCACCTCGATGAATATAGACTGCATGTATACCTAACTTTAATGGAGGAATAATATCCGTCTCATAATGATCACCTACATATATTACCTCTTCTGGGCTCATTCCCAATCGTTCTAATGCAAGCTTATAAAGTTTAACATTTGGTTTTCTCACTCCAACTTCATCACTAATTATGATATCATTCAAATATTCATGTAGGCCAAGTCTGAGAATTTTTTCATATTGCTTGTCAGGAAGCCCATCCGTTAAAATACTTATTTTGATTGATGTATATTCGTGTTTAATTTTCTCAAAAAATGGTATCACATCATCAAATGGTTTTATTTCTTTGAATTTTACATTATGATACGCAATAACAGCTGCCTGTACAAACATTTTAGGTGGTGGTATCATCCCTTTAACTGCCATATATTCCCCTATTCCCATTGAATATAATTTTGATATACCTCCAATCCTTTTAATTAATTGGTCAAAATGATAACTATAGTTAGAGCCGAACTCTTCTATAACTTCCAATAATATTTTATAGCATTCATCTTCAGTTATTTCTAAATTAAAACCCATATTTAAAATAGCCCGAATACCAGCTCTTCTTGCTTTTTCAGCTAATCTAGTGCTATCAAATAATGTATCATCTAAATCAAAAATTAATGCCTTTATCATGATCAAACCATATTTGCAATTATTTTAGTATTACATTTCTATTATTCTTAAATAAATAACATTAAAATGATATAAAAATAATAAATTTACAAAATTTTGTCTAACAATTAATTTTTAATAAATAATTTTTTAATGTAAATTAGAAATCACAATTAATAATTAAAATGGATTAAGAGGTTAAAAGAATGGATAACTTATCTGAAAATGATAAAATATTCATATACGGGCTAAAAATAGAAAACATTGTAGAATACATTGAAAGTAAAGTTTTAGATGCATTCTTTGGCTATAAACATAATGGGCTGGAAAATTCTAGTGATCTATTTAATAATTTAATTAATTGGGTCTGGAGATTAAAGCAAGAATTTAAGAAAAATTCGTATTTATCAGAATCTTTAACTAATAAAATATTAGAAATAGTTGACCGAATTGATGAGGGTGTAAGAAATTTAAAAATAGCTGTAGAAGACCAAGCCTATAACCAAGGTAATATTGAGATAGAAAAAATATTAAAAGCAATTCGAGAATTTTATGACTTAAGAAAGGTATAAATTTTTTATTTCATGTTAAATGAACATTGTTTTATTATTCTATAAGATTTTAAAATTCGATTTGTAATAATTATTATTTCATAATTATTTCATGTTTATTCCTCATGAAATTTTTACATAAATCTTTAATTAAAGGTATTTAATATGGAGTTTAACCCAATAGAAGAGTTAATGCTTGAGTTGTCTCTTGATGGGGTCAGAAAAGACAAAAATACGGTAGAATTTGTATCACCTGATGGCTTAATTACAACAACCCTTAAGTTAAATGAATACAATCAAACAATAACATTAGAGACCAAATTGATGCATGGTTTTAGTCAGCTTGAGGGGCTGGTTTATAGTTTTGCAGAAGAGTTATACAATAGGTATACCGACCAAGTAGTTAGAGATATTATAGAAGATATAGCAACGCAGATTAAGTACATTCTTTTTCCTGAATTATTCAACAATTTGGAACGTTTTGAATTAAAAGATTCAATGGAACACGAATCTACATTCGAGTGTTTGATTGATTATAAAGATAAGCCATATGAAGAGATTAAAGAAGAGGTCTATTCTGCAATAGATGATTCTTTTAAAATGATTACTCAAATTCATAAACAAGTTCAATCTTTTATAGAAGAAAATATCAATAAATATCTTCAGAATCCCGAGATTGAGCTTAAACTATTAGAGATAAAAAAACGATTATTTCAAGTACAATTTTATTTAAGTATGACTGGAAGATTTGCTGAAGAGCAGAAACGCAAGGCAAAACGGATTTATAGGGAGGCAATAAATCTATATGAAAAATTTAAAGCTGATTATCCAGAGGAATATAGAAAATACAGTGAGTTAATGGATTTATTATTTGAGAAATATAAAATTTAAGAATAAATAATATGGTGTAATGAATATATTAAAGAATAATTATAAATTATCTATAGAATTCAAAATCAAACGCTGAAATGGAAAAATGCCTAGGATATTGTTATGCAATGACGATGGATATGATTCAGCTGGGCTTCATGCGCTTAAAAATGAGCTAGACAAAATTGGTGAAGTTTTTGTTTTTGCTCCCACAATTCAGAGAAGTTGGATAAGCAAAATGATTTCAAGATATGATATTGTATCTGTTAAACCTGCTTTTCATTCTAATATGAATGATCAATCGAACTTTTACTCAGTTTCGGGCTCCCCTTCTGATTCTTGCTTGATAGGAGCTTTTAACATATTGGATTATACAGGAAAATTGCCGGATCTGATTGTTAGTGGTATTAATACAGGTGCTAATATGGGTTTATCCTTTATCCTCAGTTCAGGAACTATCGCAGTCTCTATGGAGGCCGCAATGATGGGCATCCCATCTATGGCAGTGTCTCAATTTTTTCAGAAAAAAGAACATTATGTTCCTGAAATTTTAAATGATATAAAATCCTATGAAAAAACCGCAAGATTTAGTAGAATTATCGCAGAAAAAATATTAAAAAAACGAAAATTTCCAAAAGGAATTGATTTTATTATCATAAATGTTCCATATAATGTGGAGAATTTTGATTATAGAATCACAAGAATCGCTAGAATTCATTATGGATATTTATTTAAAAAAATAGGGGCTGATACTTATAAGTTTAATGATAAAATGACTCTCTCAAGATATAAAGATAATGTTCCAGAAGATTCAGATGTAAACGTCCTTTTGAATTATAATAAAATCTCAATTACACCTATCAATTTGGACCTTACTGGTGATATGAAAAAACTGATTGAGTTTCTTGGTGATTAATTATTTCATAAATTAAGTTCCATTAAATATGCATCTTCACCATCTGTATAATACTGTTTTTTAATTCTCACAATTTTAAAATTAAATTTTTTATACAAGTTTATGGCATGTTCATTTGAGACCCTTACTTCAAGATTTATCCTTTTTATATCATATTTTTTAAAAGATTCAATTAGTTTATTAAGTAAAATTTGTCCATATCCTAAATTTCTATATGCGGGATGTACTGCAATTGAAACCACATGACCTCTTTTATCTATTTTTAATAATCCAATAGCAAAACCGATAATATCATCTTTATTCTCAACTAAATACGATAAGCAAAAAGAGCTTTCGATGAAAAATTTTAATAATTTCTCTGAATAAGGTTCTTTGAATGATAGATATTCTATTTCATGCACTTTATCTAAATCAGATAGTTCTATTTCTCTAATTACGTATGCGGTATTTATTTTTTCGATTTTATGCCACCCAATAGTTCATCTGATTTTTATATGATCTATTCCTTTAATATTTAATCCTTCATAATTTTGAATACAATTAATCCCAGTCTAAAGTAATTTTAACACAATTTTTCATAAGCATTTCAAAAGTTAGACCTTTTTGTTTTGCCAATTCTTGGGAGATTTTATAATTTTCACTCCTTGTGCGAGGTAAATCTTCTGGTTCAAGAAAATAAATTGAAGTATCATTGCTAAATTTTATCGCTAAATATGGTTTTGCGCCAAATATTTTTGAAAAATCCTTTAACGCATCAATATCATTATGATCTATATATAACATTTCGTTTTTTGTTGATTTAACTTGAAATGCTAAGTATCGTTTTCCATCACCACATATTATATCTGGTTTTGGATATCTTGATGACCCCGCACCACTTGCAGGTATTCGAATCGCTGCATAACCCTCTTCCCATAGCATATTCACCAGTTTCCGTTCCAAATCAATCCCTTTTCTTACCAATAAAAACACCAAACCAATATCTTATAATTTATAAAACATTGAATATTATTAAATTTCACCCTATTAATAAAAAAATTAAAAAAGATTGATTTATTATAATGAAGATCCTTGAAGAAAGTCCCGACAAAACTGAAGTTGAATTATTAGTCGATAATTTGAATGATTTATGGTATTTATACAACATTATATTACCAGGTGATATTGTTTATTCTATTACAAAACGAAGGATACGTCAAGATAATGAATTCACACGGTCCGATAAAGGCGAAAAAATTACTATGTATTTGGGAATAGAAGTCGAACGACTTGGATTTCATGAGTTTTCCAACCGACTTAGAATCACTGGTAAAATTATTGAGGGCCCTGAAGATCTCATAACGCTTCATACTTATCATACATTGAATATAGAAATAAATTCCAAATTAAAAATAAAGAAAAAACATTGGCCAAAATATCTATGGGATAAACTCAATGAAGCTGTAGAGGGCTCTAAATATCCAAATTATCTTATCCTTCTTATTGATAAAGGAGAATGCACCATAGCGGAAATATCTAATATCGGTGTAAGGATCATCAAATCATTTACCACTTCATTACCAGGAAAATATTACCAAGTAAATTACCATAAATCTGCATTACGTGATTTTTTTAACGAAGTCTATACCATTCTCATAGAAAATACAAATGAGTCCATAAGATATTTAGTAATTGGGGGTCCAGGATTCATTAAAGAACAATTTTATAACTTTTTGAAGGAAAAAAATTATTCATTAATAAAAAGTACAATAGTGGTATCCGCAAGTGGCGCCAGCATCAATTCAGTTTATGAGTTATTAAAAAGCGAAAAAATCAAGAGCTTGATCCAAAATTTAGATCTAGTCGAGGAATTAGATTTAATAACTGAAATTTTTGAGAGAATTGGCAAAAATAAAAATACTGTAGTATTTAAACTAGAAGATATTGAAAAAGCAGACCTTTATGGTGCAATTGAAACATTATTGATTTTGGACAAATTATTTAGAGAAATCGATGTTGAAAAGAGAGCTTATTTAGAAAATATTATGAAGAGTATTGAGAATAAGAAGGGTAAAATTAAGATAATAAGCTCCTTACACCCAGCTGGTGAACAATTGGAAAAATTAGGAGGCATGGCAGCTCTATTAAGATTCGCTATTGATTAATCCATTTTAGCATAATTGATATTATGTTTATTTCTGAATACGTATACCTTCCTTTTGTCGCCAATATTGGAATTACAATTTATTATATGTATTAGCCTGTTTTTAGCTTTTCCAAGCATTTCTGGCTGAAAATCGTTTAAATGCAATCTTCCCGGCAATATTATTTCTGTTTCTACAATTGAATTTTTCTTTATTGGGTTTTCCACAGATTTTGTTTTATAAATATTAAAATCTGAAGGTGTTAAAACAAGTTTTGTTTCGTATTTCTTCTCCAATATTGACAGTTCCTTGTAAAAATCCGAGAATGGTTTTGGCTTCACATTCATTTTCCTTCCAAATTTATGTGGTACATAATTCTGAAACCCAAATATTGGCCATTCGCCTTTAATATTTTTATCAAGAATAAATCGGATTATAGGCTCGATTTGATCCTCATTTATATTGGGAATAATGACCGGAGCAATTAATAAATCAATATTCGAGTTTTTTATCAAATTTATTATTTTTAGAATTTTATTTAAGTTGTATTCTTTGATTCCCGCTAAAAATCTGGCTTGGTACTTATCTAATGTATTGATTGATAAATTTAATCTGGTTAAACCTACCTCTTCAAGCTTCTGTACCTTCTTTTTATCTAATAGAACCCCATTTGTTTGCATTGAGATGACTTTTACATTTTGGTTATTCGAAAATGCTTCTATTAATTCTATTATATATGGATAAGTTAGGGGCTCGCATTGTCCATCTAAATGTATTTCAATATCATTAACGCCTTTAACATCAATTATTTTTTTTGTTTCTTGTATTAAATACTCAGGTTCAATAATATAATCTATAATTCTAGATTTCGATCTTGGCCCTTCATCTACACTACAAAATGGGCAATTTAATAAACATCCAGTAATAGGACGCACTTGCAATAAATTGGTACCTCTATCTATTATCCCAAAATATATGCTCCCCATTAATGGAACGTTTGATTCCTCTGTAATATATATTACTTTTCTACCTGTGTATCTGTTTTTCAAATTATTATACAATTCGATTGAAATAATTGCATCTAAATAATTGATAATCTGATGTTTACTTGGTAATTCTGAATCTGATGAAATTCTCAATAATACATTATTTTTCCTTCTAAAAAACTCAATTTTTGAATTTAATACATGAAGTTTTTTCTGTAAATGTTTTTCAATTTTAGCTTTTTCTAATACTCCTTCTAAAGTGCCATGAATTTGAACTACAAGTAATTCGTCTTCTAAATTAAAAAAAGGACCAATATCTTTGGATAAATTTATTTCTAGCTTCAATTATTTTTACCCGCGTTTTTTAGAACATATTTTATCATTAAGGAAACTAAACACTCCCATTTTTTATTTTTTAGCATACATTATAATTATTAAAAATAGACCGGCTTTACATTTAAGATGAATGTGAGTAGTTTTAATAGCAATTTAAAGGTATTAAATCGGATTAAAAGTTACATCAAATCTGTTTTGTCCGCTCCATTCTTCTACTATTCCGCAGATCAGTCCTTTATCATTCACAAAGTCTACAATTTTGTTCAGATAGTTTTTATGAATCTCAATTCTATTTTTTAAAGGATGATAAAAAATCATTTTTTCAGGGATATTAAATTCCTTTATTAAAATGTTAACTAAATCGGATAAATCACTATTATTATCAGGATTTTGTGAAAAGACTACGCCCTTTATAAATAACCCATCATCAGAAATCTCTTCATAAGGCGCCCTCGTATTTTTTGCCCTTCTTTTCATTCTATTTTTCAGTTGGACTCCTCCTTTCACAAAAGCAGAACAATAATGAATATTAATATTAAATTTTGCTGCCTCTTTTATAATCCTGAACGCAAGTTCATGACTTCCTTTTACCGAATAAAGGTCTTTTAATATATAGTTCCGTTCTTTTAATGCTTCTGCATTTGCATCGCACATCTCAAGTTCATTTAAATTAATGAATTTTACATTATTGAGATCATCTAAATATTTTATAAACTCAATTATTTCGTCATATTTATCTGGAATAACTGGAATCTCAGCACCAACATCCATAGAAGTATCTAATGCCCATTCTATTTTGTGCCAATTTTTTTTATCGCAATGAAATCGGATTTCATCCAAGCCCGCCTCATCTAATTGTTTCATTACCTTTTTATCATTGACCATCACTCCCGTTGTGTATAGATGAATATGAAATTTCTGTCCAAATTCTTTTTTAAGAAATTTAATGTGATCAAGAGTTCGATCAAGTTTAATCAATGGATCACCCCCAGTAATTCCTGCACCCTTAGCTTCCATCAAATTAGCTTCTTTAATTATATCCTCTCTGCCAGCAACTTCTACATCATTGGCATAAATTACATCTTTTCCTTTCCTTTTATCCGATAATGGGCAGTACCAATTACAAAATGATGGATTCGGACAGAGTCCTGTTATAAATAAGACCAATTTGCTACCCTCTAAGCAATATTTACATCCTTCTGGTAGTTCTCCCGTATAATACGTGTGATTTTCTATAGACTTGATTTTCTTCATTTTACCATCATTCTTGTTGGTGTTTTTTTTTAACACAAAAATGTTAAATAAAGACCAAATTCTTATTATTCACTTAATTATCACTGTCATATTAGAATTATTAGATAAATTTATGTTTTATATGTAAACATAAATACTTTACAATTTTATAGGTGGATGAATGAACCATTGAGCCATATATCATCTATTGAATATAGATTAAAGTCAGTAAAATATTTGATCCAGTTAAAAAACAAATATACTTATCAAGAACTCAGTAAAATCTTTCAATTACCAATGACAGTCTTAAATAGATATATTAAAGGTCATGTACTTCCATCATTTGAGCGAGCTCGCCAAATTTTTAAGATATTTTTAGAATATTATGATGTTAAAGATGAGATCAAAAAACAAATAATCTTTGATGAAGACGGATATTTTGATAATTCTAAATTAATTACGAACAATTTTTGGTTAAATGTAATTGCTGCAAAAATCTATAATAAATATTATGATAGAGGAATCACAAAAATATTAACGGCAGCTGTTGATGGAATTCCGCTTGCCGTTTTAGTTGGAAATAAATTAGGTATTGATACCATTATTGCAAAAAAGAGCCGAGAAGCAGGCGTCCAACATTTTCTAATCGAAAATTATTCACCGGGGCACACTGGTATGATAGTTTCTCTATATTTACCTACCAACCTCATTTCAAATCAAGATAAAGTACTAATTGTCGAAGATATTATTCGTTCAGGAGAAACTCAACAAGCTCTCTGCCGATTAATATCAAGATCAGGTGCTTTAATTTCAGGTATCTTCACTATTGTGGGTATTGGAGAAGAAAAATGGAAAAATCAGTTAAAAAAAACCATACTTAATAATTTTCTTTTGCATTTAAATATAGATGATGAGCGTAGAGGCAAATTAATAAATTGTTTTCTTGATTATGATATAGATCAATTCAATAAATTACTAAGAAATGTTGAAAAACCTAAATATATCATTGAAAGTATTACGAGATTGTTAAATGATGAGGTTGTTGATATATTCATCAATATAGATGAACCTACTTAATATTAATCAAAAAAATATCAATAATTTTGATTCTAATTAAACTTTTTAATTCAAATATTATAAGAGAAATAAAAAGTATTAATGATGTGATTTTATGAAGACAATTTATTGGGAAGATAATAAAGCCATAATGATTGATCAAACGAAACTCCCTGAAAAATTAGAATATTTAACAATAAATACATATGAAGAAATGGCTAAAGCGATCAAAAACATGAATATAAGAGGTGCTCCTGCTATTGGAGTTGCTGCAGGTTTCGGAATGGCATTAGCTGCTTTAAAGATCCCAAATAATGTAAGTATTGATGAATTTATGAAAAAAATGTCTCAAGCATATGATACTCTTAGTAAAACACGTCCGACTGCCGTAAATTTATTTTGGGCTCTTGATAGAATCATGAAATTAATTAAAGAGAATAAAAATATAGAAATTCCAGAACTGAAAAATCTCATAATAAATGAAGCTATCCAAATTGCAACCGAAGATTATGAAATTAACAAAAAAATGGCTGATATAGGCGCAACTCTTATCAAACAAAATTATAGAATATTGACTCATTGTAATGCAGGTGCTCTTGCTACTTCCGGTGTCTACGGAACTGCTCTGGGAGTAATAAAAAGGGCCCATGAACTTGGAAAAAACATTTTTGTATATGCAGATGAAACAAGACCTAGACTCCAAGGCGCCCGTCTGACCGCTTTTGAATTAATGCAAGAAAAAATACCCTTTAAAGTGATTACAGATAATATGTTTTCATTTGTATGTTCTAAAAATGAGGTTGATTGTGTTATTCTTGGTGCTGATCGCATTTTAAAATCAGGACATGTTATCAATAAAATTGGTACCTCTGGCGTTGCCATTATTGCAAAACACTATGGAATTCCCTTTTATGTTGTAGCTCCAACCTCTACTTTTGACCTGGACACTGATGTTAAAGATGTTATTATAGAAGAAAGAGACCATTCTGAGGTCACCACTATAAATGGCAAACTAATTGTTCCCAAAAATACTCAAGTGATAAATCCAGCATTCGATATCACACCTCCAGAACTTGTATCCGCAATAGTATGTGAAAAAGGTATAATTTATCCGCCATATCCTGAAAATATTGCCAAAATTTTATAATTGTAAAAATTTTTATTAAATGATCACTTCTCATTAAATAATTGATAATATCGAGATGAAATTTTTATTTAATTCCGTTGAAACTCGAATATTTGATAAAAACTAAGCGTTTCGGTGTAAAAAATGGTCGATAATGATACTACTCAAAATACGGTTGAATTTGAATCAATTGAAAAAACTCGTGAAGTATCCACTTTTAATGCCTCGTTAAAAGGATTAAAAGTTCTAATTTCTGATGAAAAAAGTAAATCTCTTTATGATAAAGGATATTATGGTGAATATGATAATGGTGTTCTCGAACTCGAACCCATTGAAGCTCTGCTTCTCCTTGAACGCAGAAGAATTCATCTCACAGATGATGAAGGTAATGAATACGATTTTAAAAAACTTGCTGAATTCTATGTTAATAAAATTCCTAATTTCTGGACTAAATATCTGGTATATAAGGACCTCAGAAATAGAGGTTATATCGTCCGCCAGGGTTTTGGAGAAGATATTGAATTCCGAGTCTATGATCGAGGCGCTACCGTAGGTAAATCCAATGCAAAATATCTTATTCACCCAGTTATTGAAGGCTCTCCATTAAAACTCTCAGACCTCTCTAAAATCACTAAAATTGCAAAAAGCTCAAGAAAAAAACTTGTACTTACAATCGTAGATCGCCAAGGCGAAGTTATTTATTATCAATGCAAAGAAGTAATTCTATAATATTAATCCATTTCTTTTATATTTATGATTTCGACCTGATTTGTAAAAATTTCTTCTTATTTAAGATAGGTTTTTAGATTTATTACGTGTTTTTAGAATTGAATCGCTTAAATTTCGTTATTCATTTATAATTTCTTCACTTAATGTCAAAAAATAAATGAATCCATCTAAAATAGAGTCTGATATAATAGTTTGTCAAATGTTTTTATTATTAATGTATTTTAATACTTAAATCCTAAATTACTATCAATTAAATTTTAATTGTATTGAT
>CAZYEE010000029.1:0-7465 GCA_964646355.1 uncultured archaeon
AGTTAGAGGAGACTTTGAAATTACGGTATGTCTTCCGCTCATAATTACCTCGGTTCCTGTTAGTGGACCAGTCATAAAAATTAAAATATTATTAGGTGATAATGGATCAGTTTTTTCAGGAAGCTCATCATATAATATCTTAGAGCCAATACCCGAACCACCTAAATATTCCTGTCTGAGTTTATTATCTAATTTATCTTCCGAAACATTTCCATTGCTTAGATCGACTCGCAATATTTTTTCAATATAACCATATTCAGTCATTATAAATTCACTGAAATAAATTATTAAGAGAAATTTTAACGGTTCATGTAGTTAATGAGGAATCTCATCAAAAATTCAATAACATCTTGGAGATCTGCATCTCTTGGGATTATTGGAGGATCAGTAGAAGTCCAGTATCGTATTACTTTAGGCATTTCAACTCTTGGATCAACAACAGGATACCAGCCATCTTTAAAATAGTTTACAGATTCAGGGTCCACTCTCCATTTATTTGCATTTCTTTTGGTGACTTCCTTTAATTTTTGATTAGTGAAATGATGATGAGTAATCATATATTCAGGATCGACTGGAAGCTGAAATTCACCACCAAGGTCTATTCCCATATTCTCTAACATAGTTGAAAAGGGCTCCATACCTTTAAATGCTGGCATCATTGCAGAAAAATTCTCAATTTGTCCCATTAATCGTTTAATAGTATCTTTTGAAATACTGATTGTTGGAGGGCGTGCGGTTGTTGCTTCTGCTACCATCTCCGCAATCTCTCTCAATTCCAGTACATGATCATCACAGATGATGTAAGCTTCACCAAAATCACCTCTTTCCATAGCGCAGATAGTACCTGTGGCGAGATCATAAGGATGCACCATATTTAATTTATAGGACCCATTTTCCGGCAAAAATACAAGAAGCTTTAACGCAATCATTTCAACTATTTCCTTAAACATATATCGATTACGTTCGTCATAAACAAGTGCTGGCTCAATAATAACGCATTTTTCACCAATTAGTTCTCTTGTAAGGTCTGCTTCTTCTGCTTTAGAAGTCGTATAACTATCTCTTAAAACTCGTGGTTTATTTTCGTCTATCAGTTCATCCTCTTCTGTTCCACCATGAATTGCTGCAGAAGATACGGTAACAAATACTTTTAACGTATCATAAAAGTTGTCTTTGTAGTGATTAATAATATTTCTAGTCCCATCTAAATGTACCGCTTTATGTAACTCAGTAGCCATTACGTCAATTACTCCCGCTGTATGCACAACTGCTTCTACCTCCGGAAATTTGGCAACATCCTCCGGTTTTGTTATATCAGCTTGAATAAAATTTCTGATGGGTCTTTCGGGCACCACAATATCTGTGGCATATACTTCATATCCTTGTTTCAACAATTCCAATACTAACGCAGTACCATAAGAACCATTTGCTCCAGTAACTAAAACTCTTTTACCCATTTTTTCTACACTTTATATTCTTATTATTTAATATAACAAAGATTACCAATTTAAAATTTTAAATTTTAGATAAATTAATATTTCTATATATCTATTTAATTTTTTTACTTTAATTCTATTTTCTAATTAAAAAAGAACGAAATTAAGAATTATCAACAGTTAGAGTTTATCTTCAATTATTTTTAATGTTAATAATTTAATTCCTTAATTTTAAAAAGATTAAATATCGTTTTCACTTGGGCTATTTATATAAAAAATACTAAATGATTAGAAAATATTTTATTATCATGAAATATATATCAATTTTATAAAACATTTATTATTTCTCATTTTTAGTGCTTGTATTAGTAATTTCAAAGAATTTAAGGAGATAATCAAAAACATTGAGGTACTCGAACATATTTTCAAATATAACTAAATCAATAAAACTAAAATTAAAAGGTTCGGCCCTATAAGAAAAAATTAACAAATATCTTTTATCGATTATTAATACATTTAAAGGGATATTTTTTATGCCCTTCCAGTAAATTATTTGTATCCCATTTTTAATTAAATTTTTGAGTGTTGATTGATGTATTCCATCTTTATTTAAGACAAATTTAATATCTTTTATTGATTTCGATTTTTCCAATAAGATTTTTTCTGGGAAAATAGATTTAAAAAAGAATGAATTAGCAGAATCTTCAATTACAAAAAATCCTTTAATAGATTTTGTGGCATTTTTTAAAAATATCTCGAAATTAGTTTTACATTCTTCAGGATTATCAATGAAAAATATTTTTCGTTCTCTTTTTTCTTTTAGCATAATTTCTTTAAATTTTTCTCTCAATTCATCTACTTTATTGGCTAATTTTTTTGTTTTATATTCCAAGCGTCCAATAAATACATCAGGTGGAATTGAAGAATATTTGGGTTGTTTGGAAACAAGTTCTTTATAAACGAAACCCTGATTTATTAATCTAGTTAATGCTTCATATGCTTGAGATCTTGGAACTCCACATTCCTGAGCTATGGTACTTAGTTTCTGCTGTCCATTTTCCACTAAATACAAATATATTTTTGCATCATTTTCAAGAATGTTAAAATTCTTCAATTCTTTAATTATATCGTCCCTATTCACTGTCTTAAAACCATAAATCTATCTTATTTTATAAATATTGATATATCCATATCATAAGAATTTACTACATATAAGATATTCAATGTATTCTTATTTGTCTAAGTCTTATTTGAAATATATTCCCGATTTGAATATATATGATTATTTATTTTTAAATGCTACTATTAATAATTTCATAATTATTTCATAGCCTTTATTTTTAAAATATTTAATAAATCAATCCGATCCTAATTTGAAGTAAATCATTATCAAATAAGATTCTTTAATGTCATGTTAGGATTTTTTTATGCTATATTAGGATTCTTTTATGCTATATAATAGAAGATAAATAGATTGTAATATTAAAAATAAGAATTTTAACGAGTTTTAATAATTCTCTATAAGAACCCTTTTACATTTTTATTAGAAATCCTTTTACACTTTAACATTTATTGATTTATCTAGTTTAAGACAATAGAAAAAAAGTGATAGGATTAAAAAAAATTGCATTAAAAAATTAAAATTATTTTAACCCATTAGACCAATTTCAAAGTCGTATTCATCTGCAAGAATATCAAATAGGGGCCTTATAGCCATTGCTTTTGTCATATCCCCTTCAAGCTGGATTTCACCAGACATATAAGCTTGCATTGCGTCAATATCGCCAGATACCATTTTCATAAATGTATCTTGCCCCATTTTAATTTTAAGATCCGCCTCTTCTAATTCTCCTTCTCCAGCGTCTAATTTACCATCTTCAATTTTTATATAGATACCAAGATTCATATCAGGAACTGAAATAACTAATGACATATCTTCCATATCTTCTAATTCTTCTTGTGCTTCTTCACTTGCATCTAAAAGTTCTTTCATACCAGAGAATAGAATTCCAGTAAATTTAGGAATGATTTCTTTCAAATCATCAACAGAAATTTCTGCTAATTTATCTCTAATTGAAGTCATAAATTCTTTTAATTCCTCGTCCTTGATGATATTAACGAATCCAACTTGTGGTGTCATCTCGATTATTTTCATGATTTTATCTTTTGAGAAATCTTCCTCCAATTCCTTTACCAATTTTTTATATTCATCAATACTCATTATATTCTACACCACTAAAATTATTTTATAAATTTATAATAAAAAGTAATTGTTTTCATTTATAAAAGTTATTAGTAAAATAATTAAAAATTTTATTATAAAAGATAGAATAAAAGTAATTAAGACTAGAAGTTAGAACCAAGAAGAAAATCAAATTTCGGGTGTCCATTCTATTTTCTCTAGATGTTCAATTAACTTCTTAATCATTTCTTGATGAAAATCATCATCATAATGAGGTTCTAGACTATCAAGCAAACTTTTAAGAAATATTTTGTTTTCCTCATCTCGCTGTTGCATTACAAGCTTGTAATCTAATAGTAAAGTTACAGTTTCCTGGAGCTCATTAATCATTTTCTTTGATTTTTCTAGCTCAGCCTCTAAGGATTTTATTTTTGAAGTTAATTTGTTCTCGATTCTTTGTCGTTCCAGTTTTTTCTCTAGTTCAACTTTGATATGCAGCATTGATTCACTAGACTTTAATTTCTGAGTTAATTCTTCGATAGTTTCTTTTAATAGATTAATTGTAACATCTTTATTTACTAATTCTTCTTTTAATTTTTCGTTTTCTTCTTTTAGCTTATCGAGTTCAGTTTTGCTTGCAAAAATAACATTTAATTCGTCCTCATTAATCGCAATTTCATTATTTACAAGTTTTTGGAACAATTGGGGTAAGGTCTGCTTGTATGATGTGCCAATCTTTGATAAAACCTCTTTTTCAGTCGTAGTTCGAGCATCAAATTTTTCAAGAGGAAATTCTTTTAATACAATTTTAGCCCCTAGGGGCAATGTCTTCATATAATTTTTTTTGTCCTCATATTTATCTAAGAGTAAGGATATAACAAAATTTGGAGCAATATAATAGTTAGCCGTGATTAATCCAGAAAAGAAACTTACTACATTTAAGTCTTTTAATTTTAAATATATGGTATTCGCATTTAAATTGCGCATACGGTGTAAACTTCCAATTCGCATGACTTCTTCTTCTGTAATCTTAAGATCTTCTGGATATTTATAAATTAAGAAAAATCCTTCTTTATTTGTCCAACCAATTAATAGTATACCTTTAGGCATCTCGTGCAATCCATCCATTCGGCTTAATTTACATTAGCATCTACGCTATTAATAGAAAATTATGTTAAAAGGTTTTTTTCAATAATATTCAAAATATAAATTATCTCAAATAAATATCTTCTTTTTCTAATCTAAATCTCATAAAAATTGATATAATTTTTATATAAATTGGATAATTATTAAAATCTGATTACAAGAAATATGATCGGATTGAAAGAGTAATTAAAGTCTGGATGAGTTAGATGACTGAAAATAGAGAAAATTTAGTTAAAGTAGTAATAATTGCAAGAGATAGTTGAATTCCCTTAGTGACTGTTGTAAATGATCCATCAATAAACGCAGAACTAATACCTGCTTTTATATCAGCATTACATATATTTGGTAAAGAAAATTTAGGCCATATTGAAGAAATTTTGGTTAAAGGGCTTGATATTGATCTATATGTCGTTTCAAAATATAACCTGATAATAATTGCAATGATGTCTCCTAAATTAAAAAAATTGAACATCCGCGGCGAAGCAGAAGAAGCATTAGATGCTTTTTATTCGATGTTTAAAGAGCAAATCGAGTGTGGAAAGGATTGTATGGATGTATTTACATCTTTTGAGAATGTATTAAGAGAACAAATTAAGAACTATATCTATAAGGTGGATTCAACGGAAAAAGGCTTCTTTAGAAGACTAATGGATATGTTTAAAAAAAAATGATATCGGTATCTTTTTTCTAAACTAAATTTTTATTTTTAAATCATTTACTTCTTTATTTCAGCCCATTTTATTCTATAAAAATTTAGTAGATGAATTACCAAAATATTTAGTAAATTACTATTTATTTTTAGATACAAAATTACTAATTATTAATATATTTAGTCCAATATCTTTTTAACACATTGATAATATCTAAAATTCTTTTAAATATACCATTTATATTATTGAAAAATGAATTAATTTTATGTAATGGGTATTTCCTTGATAAAAATTTATTATTCGTTTATAATTGACTTGTTTTTATCTAAATAAAAAGATTGATAAATATTTTCAAGATATTCAATTTAAATAAAATGTAAGTGTGGAATAAAATGAATATTGAAGATTTTAATGATATAATTTATGAGAAAGAAGATAACGGAATAGTCACAGTAACCATAAATAGGCCTGAGCGGAAAAATGCAATGAGTCCAGTAACTTTTCTTGAATTATGGTATGCATTGGATATAATGAAAAAGGATAAAAAAGCAAAAGTGATGATAATAACAGGAGCGGGAGATGCATTTTCATCAGGTGGATATTTTAATATGAAAATGTTTGAAAGCATTCCACCCGAATTGAAGAACGAAATAGATATTACAGATATTGCGCAAAAGAAGTTATGCTTAAAATTCTGGCAATTTGATAAGCCGGTTATTGCGGCTATCAATGGATTAGCTGTGGGTGCAGGTTTTACTATGCCATTAACATGCTGTGATTTGATCTATATGGCAGAAGATGCTTGGATAGGTTTATATTTTGTAAAGCGGGCAATAGTCCCTGAATTTGCGACCACATGGTTATTACCATATATATTAGGATTTCAAAAGGCAAAAGAATTGATCTATTTCGGTGATAGAATTACCGCACAAGAGGCATATGAGCTTGGTCTTGTAAATAAGGTTCTACCTAAAGAGGAACTTATGCCATATGCTAGAGAACAAGCCTTGAGATTAATTCCTCCAAAAGGTCCAAGTTTGGCATTGAAATTAATGAAAAGGGCACTTCATAAGCCGTTGATAGATATGGTGACTACAGCATTAGATATGGAAAATAAAGCCTTAAATAAAGCAGCAACTACATCGGATTTCAGTGAATCTATAAGAGCACTTAAAGAAAAGCGAGATCCTGTATTCAAGGGAAAATAAATTTTAAAAAATCAATTTTTTTTATAAATTTTTATATATAATTTAATTGTGGTCTTATAAAAATTCATGAAAAATTATGGTACACCATTTAATTTTGTCATATTCGGTCTAATTTTTATATTATAATTGGTATTTCTAATTTAGATGAAGAGATGATGTTTAATTTTAATAAGGAAAAACTTTGTAAAATCCAAGAGCTATTAGCAGAAAAAGTTGTTAGAAAACTTCCAGATAATTTTTCGTTAAGTAAGATAGCGGGATTTGATATTTCATACGATAAGAAAAGTAATTCAGCGATTGCAGCAGCAATAATCTGGGATATTGAGAATGATACAATTATTGAAAAAGAATTCTTATATTTTCAAGCCAGATTTCCCTATATATCTGGATTTTTGGCATTTAGAGAAATGCCATCATATTATAAGCTACTAAAAAGATTAAAAGTCAAGCCGGATCTAGTATTAGTAGATGGGCATGGAATTTTGCACCCAAGAAAATTAGGTTTAGCAGCCCATTTAGGTGTTATAATAAAAATCCCTACAATAGGTGTAGCAAAATCAAGGTTTATTGGTAAAGCGGACTTTATACCAGATGAACCGGGAGAATATACATTAATAAGATACGAAAATGAAATCTTAGGTGCCCTATTAAAACCTAATAGAGGAAAAAATATCTACGTATCAATAGGAAATTTAATAGATTTAGAAAATGCTATAAAATTTGTATATTCGATGATTAAATCAGATAAACGTCTTCCTGAACCATTAATTCTTGCAGATAATTTATCAAGAAAAAAGTTAGAAAAAGGACTGGTCTGAAATAAAGAAATACGATGTAAATACT
>CAZYEE010000029.1:7475-21110 GCA_964646355.1 uncultured archaeon
ATTATAGAGAGTAAATAGATTAAATAACATTAAATAATAATAATTAAAAAAAGGAAAGACCTTTCTATTGAAAATTCTGAATAAAAAAAATAATGATAGAATTAAAATGTAGTTACTCCTAGTCCTAATCTTGATGTGAAAAAGAATCCCAAGAATATCATTGTGAATATTGCACATGCATATACATTTCTGGTCCGTTGGTATATGTAGGGAGAGATTATTGACGGAATAAGTGCATATAAGATACCAATTAATAAGAACGGAGTTCCAAAATTTACACCAGAAATATTTCCTTGAAATGCTCCAGGTCCGACAATGATGATGATAGAACCAAATAGACCAATTGAATTCACTATAAGGCTAAGTAGCACCGATAGAATATAACCGATCCATTTTTTAATTCTAGGATTATGCGTTATTCTGGTCGATTCTTGTATTTTAGCTTCTAATTTTGTTTGTATTAAGCCACGTAAATAAATCTCGTCTACAAGTGCTCCAATTAATATAAATCCAAATAATTCAAGAACTGACCAGTAGCCCATAGTAGGACTGGGCATTGGAATAAGGGTCGGAAACGTAGTGAACGCATTTAAATTCCAGAGACCAAAAAAGATTAATGGAGCACCAGCACCAACAATCAAGACTTGAATTAGTTTTTGTTTATTAATTTTCATACCAATGTCATCAAAGTTCATTTCATACTTTTGAAACAGGAACCACAGTAGAAATATAAGCGCAACACCTAGAATAATGCTCCTGACCAGCCATCCAGAAACCAAGGCATCTGCAACAACATAAGGTATTATTGTTTGTATATTTAGGGTCTCAGAGAACATTAAAGAGAATAGAGTTACAACTGTAAACAATCCAGCAAATACTCCAATAAATAATAGAGTATCTTTATCTGAAAATTCAGTTCCTTTTGGAAATTTGAATTGAGATAGCTGGTATTCATCATCTTTTTGTTTTCCACGTGCTAAATAGCTGATTAAGGGCAATAGTGTAATTAGGCATCCTAAGATTATGAGGATAGGGCCGATATACATTTGAAGAATGATCCCTTGGATGGGATCTGGCCAGAATGAGAGCCACTGGCTGAGGTCTATCGATTCCGATTGAATTCTAGCAATAGCACTTGATACATCCCAATTAAATGCTTGACCGAACCAATTGAGTAGTTGAATTAACGGTGGAACTAAAAATCCCTCAGTTAAATGACCCATTGGAAAACCATATTTATCTCTGGGTAAATAGATTTTTCTCATAGATCCATCTTTGAAATTCCCATTAGGTTTCTGCCATGTAAAATTATTTGCATAGGTGATATTTCCTGAGATATCATTATAATATTTATCTTTAGTAATAGAAGGATTAGAATTATTATAACATGCTGCCGCCATTATTTCCATCTGCCACTCAGGTAGAACGAGCCCATCATCCCAAGCAGTTATAAGAAGCCAGTTAGGAGGTAGACAATTGGAAGTAGAGCCATTGACTTTGTCAATAACATCTCTAGCTGCTACATTGAGGGCGAAATTCTCATAACCATAAGGATCACCGAGTACATAACGCATATTAATTAGATTAAGAAGATTCCAAGGCGCGGTACCAAAATCTCCGACCATATATTGCACAGTTTGAGTAAAGTTAGCCCAAGTCCAAATAGATACACATGCAGAAACTCCAAGACCAGTAGATTTATTATATGGTCTGTAAAGTCCAGCATATAATGTCGAAATGCCACCATAAGAGTGCCCAGTAGCCCCGACGCAAGTTCCATTAATTCTCAAATTATAGGTTTTATTGAGAACAGGTAGATGATCAATTACAGTCATGACAAGAGGAATGATATCCCAGCCTAGCTTGAAATAACCAATTGAATCACCCATACCGCCATGATCTGGACAGATAACAACGAACCCAGCTCGTGCCAATTCAATGGCATAATGAAAATGGAATTCCTTACGAGCAAATAAACCATGAAAAAAGAATACTGCAGGTCTTAGACCACTTGAATCATATCTGGGATTTTTTGGAGTGATAATTGTTCCTCTTATAACTACTCCAGATTGATTAAAAGCCGCATAATTTCCATATGACTCAGTTTCAGCTGCTGATATCTGAAAATTAATGAAATTTACCTCAGATAGATTATATTTGAAATTTGCCCCTAAAATTACTCCTGCTACTATTAGAATTATACCGATTAACAAAAATGCCGTTTTAAAATATTTATAGATACGTATTTTTACCGCCTCAATAGTAATTTATTAATTAAATTTTTACATAAATTGCAAAAATGATCTTTTCGACAAAAGTATATGAAGATCGAAATATTTAAATCACCTTACATTGATAAGATTTTATAAAGAACTCTGAAAATAACAACGTTTCTCCGAAATTAATTTACTCAAAATGGCCTAATAAAAAAGAATTAAAATGTCCGGTCTGCAGTAGTGAAATTAGATATCATTATGATGATGATGACTGTAAAGTTATCACTTTATAAGACATTATTAAGTTATATACTTGCTATTATTCTGGTACTAATGAAAAATGCGGATATAATCCCTCTCACTCTGTTTTTCAAAATATAGTCCTCCCTTACAAACATTTTGGGCTTGATGTCTGGAGATGTGTTGTTATTGAATATGTGAATTCCATAATCAATCTTCAATATATGGATATATTTATTATTGAAGATTACTTTTGCTTATTATTATGAAAATTTTTAATCAAAAATAGCAAAAACAATATTCAATTTATGATATAAAAAGGATTTTTTTTAATTCTCTCAAAATATGGTTTACATTTTTTTTTTGAATTAAAAAATGAATATTTTAATTGAAAGGAATTTTTAAAAATGAGTAAAAATAACAATTCTAAAACTACCACAATATTAGTGATTATTGCAATTGTCGTAATAGCTGGATTATCGATAGGAATTTTTATAATAGGTAGTAATGTACAAATGGACGCTGACAGATTTTCAGAAACTGCTCGGCAATTTAATAATTATATTGATTTAGCTAATAATGATATTCAAGCAATCCTTCAAGAAGATTCTATAAAACATAAAGCGGCATTTTCACTTTTACAAGATGTTTATGCTTTAAATAATCAATATAAAGAGATGAAAGCTTACAATCAAACTAACCCTGGAACTTATACACAATTAGATCTTGATGAGATTTCCATGGAAGTTATTTCGAAAGTAAGGCTTATGATCGAATTAGTTTATAATACACGCGTCCATTGGTATTGTAGAACGATATTAAATGCTACTGTCGAAAATAATTATTATTATATGAAACAATATTTTTTTATAAAAAACAAATGGAACGAAAATTATTCATATTATGAAACTTTTGATGCTGATTTAAAATCATATATGCAAAACGATTTTGACAATACTAGTGATACATATGAAATCCCAGAAATTAATTTTGAAGTTTGGACGAATTATCTATATCAAAATTTATCAACTATAGGAGTTGTTTTTCCAGCCGCTCTTTCTCTAGGTTATTTAGAAGGAGCTTCTTACATTAATGATATAGACTTAACAAATGTTTCAATAACATATATTATAGCAGCTAATGAAGGTTATTCAGAACTTAATCAAGACGCTTCTAATGTTATATCTGATTTTAATAATACATTAATAACTTTAGCTACGTCAGCAGTAATTCTTGGATTCGCAATCTCTTTTACCAATAAGAAATATCAGAATTTTCTACTTATAGTTGGATTAATAACATTATTTCTTGGACTAATTTATTTAACCACTGCTTGTTTTAATATTCTAGCTTATAGAACTGCACAATTAAATGTACTCACAGAACCAGAATTTATCTCTTATTATTAAAAAGAAATAATCTTTTTGATTTCAATTTCAAATTCTTTTATTTTTTAATAAAATAATGTGAATTAATAATAATTTTAATAATATGATATAATAATAAGGTCTTATCATAAAAAATCATTAATTTCTATCATAATAATTTATTAATCATTCTTTAAATAGATTGATTTGGTCAAATTTTATTCTATTTTTGAGTATATATAGTATAAACAGAATACACGTTTGAAAACTTGAATATTCTTCTATATATATGTATTAATTTTCGTATCATAATATTTGAACTTTCAGAATTCGAAAAAAAATCGTATAATAATCTAAAATACATGAAAATAATGTTAATAAGAATATATTAAAAAGAGATTCTCTTATTATTCATTCAACTTTTAAAAAATCAATATTTAAATAGATATGATGTTTTTTGTATAGTTAGTTTAAAAAATTAATTGGTATATTAAATTGGATAATATTATAAGAATTTAGGCAGTATTAAAATTGTTTTCCTTGAATTTAATCTAAATAAAAAAAGAAATGAGTTCAAATGAAAAAAATATTAATAACAGAAAAATTAGATCAAGAAGCCATTGACTACTTCAAAAAAGAAAAGAAGTTTGAATTCATTATCTTAGACGAGCCTCCAGATCATGAACTAATTAAAAATAAAATAAAAGATGCTCATGCTCTTGTTGTTAGAAGTAAAACAAAGGTTAATAGAGAAATATTAGATGCAGGTGAAAATCTAGAGGTTATCGGTAGAGCTGGTGTAGGGACGGATAACATAGATGTTGATTATGCGGAAAGAAAAGGAATTCTAGTAATAAATGCTCCGGAAGAGAGTCTAGATAGTGTTGCTGATTTGGCTATGGGTTTAATTATTAGCACATGTCGATTTTTAAAAACAGCAATATATCGTACCTCAAAATGCGATTTCAATAGACTGGATTTGGCAGGAGTAGAATTAAGAAATAAAATACTGGGAATTATTGGATTTGGTAGGATAGGAAGGAGAGTTGCATATAGGGCAAAAGCTTTTGGATTGAGAGTTATGGCATATGATCCATATATATCACCCAAACTAAAGGATGAGCTGGGAGTTATACTAACAGATCTGGAAACAGTCTTAAGAAAAGCAGATATTATTTCAATCCATGTTCCTTTAAACGAAAATACACGACATATGATCAGATGGGAACATTTCAAAATGATGAAAAGGGGAGTATTCTTTATCAATACATCTAGAGGCGAAGTAGTAGACTCTGATGCGTTGGTTAAAGCTTTAAATGAGGGAATTGTTTCATCTGCTGGATTAGATGTAGTAGAAGACTGTTTAAAAAATAATGAGTTCTTTTTAAAACATGAGAGGGTAATAGTCACTCCGCATATTGGTGCATCTACCATCGATGCACAAAAAAATGTAAGTTGGCGTATATTAGAAGGAGTAGTTGATGTGCTTGAAGGAAGAGCACCAGAATATCCTGTAAATTTCCCGCGACTTGGTAGTGAAATTCGAGATATGTATACACCATATCGACAATTGATAGTAAAACTTGCAAAATTGATTGTAAAATTTAATCTTCCATTTGATAATATTGTTTTAAATTATCCTGAATCATTACCAGAAAACCTTAGAAAAACTCTTACAAGACATTTTCTTGCAGTTTTTTTAGGACCACTTGTGAGTACTCGAATAAGTATAGTGAATTCACTTATTATTGCAAAAGAACGAAATATTGGAATAATTGAAACCACAAGAAGTGGAAAGGAATTTGAAAATTTATTATCAGTACAAATAATGAATAGAGGAGAAAAACAATCAGAAGTTATTGGAAAAGTCTATATAGATGGATATTACGAAATTATAAAAGTTAATCAGTTTAATGTAGCGTTCTCGCCAAAGGGCAAGATTCTTATAATAAGGCATGTAGATAAACCAGGAATGATCGGAAAGATTGCTACATTTCTTGGTAATAATAATATTAATATAGCAGAGCTTCAAGTAGCACGCCACTCCAAAACAAAAACTCAGTTGATGGTCTTGAAAAGTGACCAGGAGATCTCAGATGAGATCATAAACAAGATTAATGAAATGGAAGATATCCAGATGGCTATTTATCATAATTTTGATAATGAGCAGGAATAAATGGTAATAAAAAATAGAATATATAATGAAAATTAGATTATCAAGAAAAATAAATTTTAAACCTTTTTAAATAAGTATTTCTAAGCATTTTTAGTGTTTGAATATTAGAAATATTTTTACCTGGATATTCTTTTGAATATTACCAATCTTCTTCCAAACTCATCTTCTCTTCTTTTATTCGTTTCCAATTCCTTCTATAAAAATCCTCAATCATATGTCGAATTACAGCCGCTTTTGTTGTACCGATTATTGGGATGCATTTTTCAATCATTTTTATTGATTGTTCATCTAATCGGATTACAAGGGGAGTTGTCTCAATTTTTTTATAGATTCTGGATTTGGATACCCTATAACCCAACTCTTCGGCTAATTCAACAACAACATCTTCATTGATTTTTAAATATTTAGCAATATCACTAATTTTAATTGACTTAGCTTCAATCTGTTCTATTTTATTTTTAAATTTTTTAATTAAATATTCATGATTATCTCTTTCATTCTTTTTTGATGACATAAGACACCGACAAAAATTTACTTGATGATATTATGTGAAAAAATATTTATAAATATTATTCATAATTATATTATTCAAATATCGTTTCGATATACATTAGATATAATTTCTATAAAAACTTCAAATTATGGATGGAAGCGTAATGGCAAGCAGTGCTAAAGTAATATATCAAAATATAGATAAAAGAAGAATGTTTAGAGCAATGAGAAATGAGTATATTAAGGAATATATACTAGATGCATATAAATTCTATCGAAGCTATAATATTAGTGAGGATATAATCTATAAAGCTGTCAATCTCTTATCTAGATATCTATATGTAATTCATCCTGAATGGCCAAAAAATAAATATGGGTTTTATTCCGCTGCACTTTATATAGTCCTGCACTCACCAACTTATGAAGGTTTGACCAATTATCAAGCAAGAAATGAATTTATCAAAAAATTAGAAAATGTTAAGTTACACACCTTAAATTGGTATATAAACAAAATCCAGAATGCTCTTGATATTTATAGAATTCACGATAATAAGTTAAGGCCATTCTGGCTTGATGAATATGCATTAGAAACAAGTATAATCAATGGCGTAATTCGAGAAAAAGTAAAAAATATCAAGAATTTGGAATACTATCCATACATTATGATTGTTGAAGAGATTCTTAAGGTAATAATTGAAAAATTAGAATTAATTCCAAGACAATTTAGAAAGGATTTCTGGAGATATATTTCTAGAAAATTAGAGAATATCGTAGAACATATTGATACCTAATTTTGAAATCAGAAACTTTAGCATTTTTCTAAAATTTTTAATATTTACTCTGTTTTTAAAAGAAAAATATTTTGTAATATTCTTATGACATTCAAAAATTAGCCATAATTATTAATACCCGTTTTCATATATATTTATATATAAGATAATTCAATGATACAAAAAAAAATTAGCTTCAAATTAAAAATTTTCATTTAGGGGCATTAAAATGGAGTTAAATTACTCCGATATAAATATCTCGAAACCAGACAAGTCCATCGCTAATTTTCTAAAGATAAAGAATAATAGATATAAGAAAAATCAATATCTTATAGAATTAATAGATTATGGAATGTCATTATTGAGACAGGATGATATTGAACTAAAAATCAATTTATTGGCTTCATTAATAGAAAATAAAAAAAGTCTGACCCAACTGACTGAAGAGTTCGGCAAATCTTCTAATTTATTAAGGGCGATTTATGAATTATTATCAACTGGTTTCATTAGTCAGACGAGTTTTAGTAGCACCTCACCTGGTAATTATAAAGAAAATGAATATGTATTTGATATTAAGAAATTAACTTTCAAATTACGGAAAAATTTAACCGAAAAAAAACAAATCTTGCAAAAGGAAAAAGAATTATTTGAAAATAAATTTCTTTTTTGTTGTGAAAAATGCAAGAAAACCTATGATTATATCGAAGCTATCTCTAATAATTTCAGATGCTGTAGTACTAGTCTGAAAGAATTGAATAAGACACCTATTCTTGATGAAATCAATAAAAAAATCGAATTAATCAATGAAAAATTAGCAATTTTAGAAAAAATTTAATATTCTCACTCATTTTTTATTTTTTTAAGTAAATATTTATCAAACTAAATTAATCTGATTAATTTGAAATTGAATAAATTAATAATTTTTAATATACATAAAATTTAATTAAGGTAGGACCTTTAATGCCAAATTATACTGCGGAAATAGAATCCACATATGATAGAATAAAAGATTTTTGTAAAAGGACACCGCTGATTTTTAGCACGACCTTTAGTAATCATACAAATAACAATATATTCCTAAAATTGGAGAATTTTCAGAAAACCGGGTCGTTCAAAATTAGAGGCGCAATGAATAAAATTCAAAAACTTGATAAATCTGAAGTAAGGAATGGAATAATTACAGCTTCTGCTGGTAATCATGGGCAAGCTATTGCATATGCGTCTAAACTTATGGGCTATAAATCATATGTAGTTGTACCTCAAGGAACTCCTATAAATAAAATGGTCGCAATTGAGAGTTATGGAGCAGAAATTATCGTCGCAGGCAAAACATATGATGAAGCCTATGATTATGCCATGAAGTTAAAAGATAAAAAAGGGCTTGTATTTATACCTGCATATGATGATTTTGATGTTATTTATGGACAAGGAACTATTGGGCTCGAAATAATGGAACAATGTCCGGATGTGGATATTATTGTGGTACCTGTAGGCGGTGGTGGATTAATATCTGGGATTGCTGCATTTTGTAAATCTATCAACCCAAGAATAAGAATAATAGGAGTCCAGAGCTCGGCATTTCATTCTATGTATACTTCTTTTAAAGCAGGCAAAATTGAATATAGTCCTGTTGCAAGTTTGACTATAGCGGATGGAATTGCTGTCAAACGACCTGGCATAAAAACATTTTCAATAATCAAAGAAATGGTAGATGATATTGTCCTTGTCAATGATGATCAGATTGCTAATGCTATTTTGCTTCTGATGGAACGTGCTAAAATTGTAGTAGAGGGAGCTGGAGCCTCCAGTCTCGCTGCAGTCTTAAACCTAAATTATTTTAAAAAATTGAGAGAAAAAAATATAGTGTGCATATTATCAGGCGGAAATATAGACGTTAATTTGATAAATAGAATAATAACTAAAGGATTAATTGAAAGTGGAAGGATATTAAAATTTTCTACTGAATTACTAGATGTTCCAGGTGCACTTCTCGAAGTTTTGGAAATACTCAAAAATAACGATGCAAATATTATTTCAATAGACCATAATAGAAACAAATTGGATATCCCATATAAAGAGGCAGAAGTAATAATTGAAGTAGAGACTAGAAATCAAAAACATATTGAAAGAATTTTAGAGGCCCTAAAGAGTTATAATATTAAGGTAATTAAGTAATAATTAAATAAAAAATTATTTTGGATTATTAAGAAACAGTTAAAATAATACAATAACGGTTTAAAATAATTAAATGATAAGATTTGAAAAATTGAAGAAATTATAAATAGAGGATGTGTTTGAAATTCCAAAGATAAAGATTAATGATCTTGAGATATTTTATAGGCTTACTGGTAAAGGAAATGAAACTATAGTACTGGTTCAGGGGCTCGGTCAAAAATCTTCAGGATGGCAGCTCCAAGTTCCATATTTTAGGAGTAAAAAAATGAGAGTCTTAGTTTATGATAACATAGGAGTAGGAAAAAGCTCACGCCCTGACTATCCATATTCGATGGAACTCTATGTGGATATTTTGAAGAATTTACTTGATCAATTAAATATTACTAAAAAGGTTCATCTTTGTGGAATCAGTATGGGAGGTATGATTGCACAGCATTTTGCCTTAACATATCCAGATCGTTTGAAAACTCTGATTTTAATCGCAACAGCTGCAAAATGTGAAGTAAAACCGCTTATTGACATGATTGAATCAATGGCTGATAAATCTCCCGAAGAACGAATGGAAGGTCTTTTACCCGCATTATTCTCATCTTCATTTATTAGAACTATTAAAAAAGATAAGAATCTATATGAAATGCTTAAGGCAGATTTTCTCACGGATGAAACACGAGTCCAAGATTATGTAAATCAATCAAAAGCTATAGAAAAACATAACACAATAGATCAATTAGGTAATATTAATACACCCACTTTAATAATAGTAGGTACCAGAGATATGCTTCTACCTCTTAAACCATATTCCCAACTACTTCATGAAAAAATTCCGAACTCAAAATTAGAAATAATTAAAGGAGCAGGACATGGCTGCACTATTGAAGCTGCAAATCAAGTAAACGAAATAATTTATGATTTCATAAAAAATTATTTTGATTAAAAAAATTAAAATTTTGAATTGAATCTATTGAGACTTTAAAATTAGCAGAACAATTTAAATACACTTTGTGCAATTTTCTTAAACAAGAATTCTACATTTAAACCTGTTTTAGCAGAAGTTTCTATGAAAGTAAGGTCTAACTTTTTTGCCAGTTCTATTGCTTTATTCTTGTCCACTTTTACTTCTAAATCCATTTTATTTGCAACGAGACACCCTACTTTTACTCTAAATACAGAATTTACATCTTCCCACCATTCAGTTATTTTTTCAAAAGTTTCGGGCCGAGTCACATCATAGACGAATATGGTGCCCATACTTCCAATATAGAACCGTTTTCTCAGATTTCCAAACATTTGCTGTCCAGCAACATCCCAGAATGTTAATTTAGCCAGTTCCCCGTTATCAAGCATCACATTTTTTGTACTAACTTGAACACCTATGGTAGGAATATATAGTTCTCTGAAAGCGCAATCCATATATTTTAAGAGTAATGTGGTCTTTCCAACTGCTGGCTCTCCTACGACTGTTATTTTATAATTAAAACGCGGCTCTAATTCGAGCGTTTCTAATTTTAATTCTTTTACTCTCTCTTGTTCATACAATCTATAAATTAGTTCTTTTAAATTGTTATAAATAGTTTGGACTTCGGTGATACATTTATCCGGATACTTTAATTTAATCTCTTCAATAGAAGCTTGAGCAATTTGATTAAACATTTCCATATTTTTATAGAATACAGATAAATACTTTTGATTTATTAAGATGGAAATTGCTCCATCTAACCTATTTCCTCTTACCCCCTCAACAGGAATCTCAAAAAAATAAATCACCGCATTAAGATGCATTTTTGGGAAGGGAATTACCGCAACATTATTAGATACCAACCCCTCACTTCCAGCTAATAGAGTAATACTCTTTAATGCAATTCTTTCTAATTGGGTGAAATCTAATTCTGGATACCAGCTAATAGGTTCGGGACCCTTAAGATCAAACCGAGAATATACTATTCCTAAAATAATCTTATCTAAATCAGCTTCCATTTTGACCAGCCAGGCTTCTCATAAGTAATTTTAATGATATATGCCGTGTTTTATTGTCATATGTATAATACATTTATCCTACGTGTCAAGTGATATGCATATGACCACACTAAATATAGTTCCGACTAAATTATATTAGTAGTTTTTTGATAGTTAATGGCTAATTAAAATTAAAATAAGAATGAAAGAAAAAAAAGAAATTTACCTCTCGTTTATTTTGCATGGATTTTTTAACTCAAAATGTTTAATGTAGGTTTTTAAGGATATTTAAATAAAGGTTAAAAAAAATACATTTCATAGATGCCAATTGATATAAGATTTAGGGAAAAGAGAAAAGTCATAAGTAAGCATAATGGACATGCAGTTTGGGGCCCATTAGAGCCACCTAATAAATTAGGTATACATGGTACAATCGTTGCAGTAGATTTAGATATTTGTTTTGGATGTATGAAGTGTATAGAGGTCTGTACAGTAAATGTTTTTGTAAAATATTCAACTCCAGGGCACCCAGTTTCTAAAATAAAAGTAGATCCGATAAACGAACAGGACTGTTTTTTCTGTTTAGCATGTGAAATGGTGTGCCCAGTAGATGCAATAAGCATCGAAAGAAAATCTACGGGTGATACATTAAGTGCGTTGTTAGATTATTAATGAATAGGTTCAATTATCTCCAAATGGATAAGAATACTTGCGAGGGGATTAGGCTATTCACAAAATTAAATTCTTAATGAATAAAATATTGTTATTAAATATATGGACAAATAAATAGAAAAGAATCCACTAAATTCTTCGCTTAAATTTACTTACTTACTTTTACTAAAATAATAATCAAGTTTTTTTGTATGTGATTCTTCTTTTTGCTTCGACTTATCATAGAAATAAAGAATTTTTTTTGGAGCTCGTGAGGGATGTTTTATTAATCGATATTCTAAATGTTTATCATACGTTAATATTCGGATAAGGACGTGAGGATAGTGTTGACAAGCTTTTCCACCTGCAGGTTTGTAATCAGAATTTAATGCTAAATAATTGGATACCACCACAATTTTCTTTCTTACAGATGCAAGACGGCGTAATACGCCCATTATTTCTATAAGATGTTGGAGATCATCACTCGTTAGATTTGGTTCTGGGACAATGCCCGAAACTAAAACAAGCTTCGCATTGTTTAACACAGCAGTCTCTTCAAGGTCATTTACAATTATCTCGTGTAGGTGCGGGAAGATAAAAGCACGAGAGATAAGGATATTTTCTAGCACATTCGTAGGGCTAAGGCTCATAATCAACGCTTTACGACCAATGATGTAAGGATTGAAAATATTTTGTGCATCTACAAACACGACCTTACTATTTAGCCCCCCATGACTCAATGGCAGCTGAGCGGTCACTGCTAGGGTCCTGAGTATATCTGCGGTCACTTTTGGAGAATCGTATAACATATAGAAAATACCCCGCTCAAAACCATATAACAGGTCATCTAATGGTTCTATTCCACTAAGAAGCTTCTCTTCACTTAGCTTTTTTTTGTAGTATTTTGCGGCGTCTAACATTGTTATTCTCTGGTTCCTTGTACTCTCTTTTTATTATCAATTATCATAATATCCGATAAAAATAATTTAAGTTTATAGAGAGTTCATGAAAAGTAAAAAGGGTGAATTCTCACGATTACAACTCGATATTGAAGAAAACAGAATCTATGAAATATGTAAATTATAAGAGAGATAATTTAAAAGAGAAATAATAAATTATTAGAAAAATAGAATAAAATTACTTGAATTCAGATTAATTATGCATATTTTAGATTTGTTTTATTATATAACTCTTTCAACAACAGATACATTTCCTTCTTTCTTGACATGGTAAAGGGTATCTGCCAACTCTTCGAATTCTTTATGGTGAGTCACCATAATTACTTGCGGAACTACCTCTCCTGTTTTGAAAACATTTTTCATTAACTCTACAAATTCCAAACACCGCTCCCTATCTAGATGAGTGGTAGGTTCGTCCATAACGAGGGCTGAAATATTCTCAGTAAGCACTTTTGTTATTGCAAGCCGTAGTGCGATTGCAACTGCTACTTTTTCTCCACCACTGATACTATCAATTGGAACTTCACCTGCTGTACCTATTACTTTGATATCTAAATTCTCGTTGATTTCGATATCAGTAATGGATAAACCGAATTTTTCAAGAAATTCCTTTGAGTATTTAGTTAATGAAGATGC
>CAZYEE010000030.1:0-20863 GCA_964646355.1 uncultured archaeon
TGAGAAAATTTTATTAATAAACTCTATAAAACGAAAATTAATGGTCTTATTTATATATTCTGTGGAAAAAATCTCGCTATTATTTTTTGTAATTAATTTTCTTAAGCTAGAATTATTATTACAATATTTTATGATTTTTAATAGTTCTTTTTCATTATTTATAATATTTAATAAAAACTCTTCATCAGTATATGATTCCTCTCTGGTATATAAAAGATCAATATCAAATGTCATATTATATTCTTTAATCAAAACATATCTCCTAATCGGAGGAACTATCGGAATTTGTAAAAGTAAAAAAATTATTACAAATACAATTATGTCTAACATTTGAGGAATGGTTAACGGAATTATTTGCAATTGTTCAGGTAAAAACCACATTATATTTATCGGTGGTATTGAGTTAAAAATAATTGATGTCTTTAAATTAATACAATCAATTATATACGAAATAAAATTAGAACAATTACTTACAAATAAAAAATTTAAAATTGATACTGAAGAGGTTATCATACATATAATTATTATTATACTTAATCTGAATCGTCTATAATTTCGATTCATCTATTTTATACTCCTAATTGAATATAATATGGTTAATCGTGAATTACTTTTTGGAATTATATCAGTAATTAAGTTTTTAAATTTATCTGTTGATTAATACATTTAGAACATGTTTGTATTTAATAATTTTTTTCCATGGTTTTCTATTTTTTATTTTACGATATATTATTTTTCATATGAAGATTTAAATCGTAAAAATTTGATCTTAACTTAAAGATGAATTTTAATATTTTTATAAACTAAAAAAGTCAATTAAAAAGGCAAATCAAAGAAAAATTAATGTTTTTGTAGGAATTCTCAGCTTTCATAAAATTATCGGATAATTTATGTAATTAAGTTCATTCTTCATTTTAATCGTTCGGGAATTATTTGATGGCTGGTCAAGTCCTCGAAATTCTCTCCTTTTCTCACTATTTCCACGGTATTTTCTGAAACAAGAATTTCTGCGGCACGAGGTCTCATATTATAGTTTGAATTCATGGTAAATCCATAAGCACCCGCATCCAAAATTGCTATTATATCATATTCTTCTATATTTGGCAGTTTTCTATCTCGAGCAAGAACATCACCAGATTCGCATATAGGGCCTGCGATATTATAATTTCGAACTTTTTGTTCATTTATTTTATTTGCAACAAGTACATGATGATAGGAGCCATACATTGCAGGTCTAATTAATAAATTAAGCCCAGCATCAATTCCCGCATAATATTTATCATGCATTTTTTTGATGGTATTTACTTGGGCTAAAATAATACAGGATTCGGCTACTATATATCTTCCAGGTTCTATGCATAAGTAAGGTTCATTTAATGAATAATCTTCGATCAGTTTAATGAATGGTTCTACTATATTTTGTGCATATTTCTCAAGATCTAATGGGCTATCCTTAGGATTATATGGGATTCCTAATCCACCACCAAAATCAATAAATTCAAGGTTTATTTTTATTTTATCCAAAATTTTTCTGATAATATTTATATATTTATTGGCAGCAACCTTAAAAATATCCGCATCTAAAATTCCAGATCCTATATGCATATGAATTCCAAATTTTTCAAATCCAGACTGTATCGCTTTTTCATAAGCATTAACTATATCACGCTCCAAAATGCCAAATTTTACATTTGGACCTGCTGTAATGCAATGATCATGATGTCCTGCACCAAATTCGGGATTAACCCTAAATGATAAAAGGGGTCGTTTTTCGGAATAGAATCCTTTATCTAGAATTTTTACAAGCCTATTTAATTGAGTTTCTGCGTCTAAATTCAGCATCACTTTATTTTTTAAAGCAAAAGCTAATTCATCATCTCTATAATTATTCCCTGTATATAATATTCTATCCGAAGAAAAACCGACCTTTTTTGCAATATATATCTCTCCACAACTAACACAATCTAAATATGCTCCCATATTTTTCAAAATGCTGAGTATTGCCATATTGGTATTTGCTTTTACTGCATAATGAATTCTAACCTTATTATAATACTTTTTCAATGTAGTTATAAGCGTCTGATACCTATTTTTAATAACTTTTTCATTAATAACATAAATTGGAGTCCCATATTTTTCTGCCAATTCCACACAATTCTGATTTCCTATAAACAAAGCATTATCTTTAACTTGCAATCCTTTTTTCTTTAAAAATTCCAATTCTAATTCAGATTCCAATTTATACACCTATACTATTACATTTACACCTAACTATTACATTCACACCTATACTGTAATGCTATAAAATTAATATTGTAAAAATAAAATGGTCTATTTCAGTTTACAATTTATAATGTGATTATAAAATAAAAAATATAGGTTTTGTAATATTGGTAAATCAAAAATATCTCTATCTAAATTTATTTTAAGCCTAAAACATCAAACATATCAAAAATCTTTCCAGCATCCTTGTTTTTATGTATAAATTTTATTGCTTTAATTGTTCCTTCCGCAAAACATTGTCTGCTATGAGCCCTATGTATAAGTTCAATTCGTTCACCTGGCCCAGCGAAAATAATAGTGTGTTCACCTACTATGTCCCCTGCTCTAATTGCATGAACTCCTATTTCTCCGGGAACTCTTTTTTCAGGACCTTTTTTTCTACCAAATTTACCAATTTTATCTATATCTTGATTTAATTCTTTCGCTATTAATGTAGCTACTTTTAACGCAGTTCCACTAGGTGCGTCCCTCTTTCTATTGTGATGTGCTTCAATTATTTCAATATCAAATCCGGGTAGATATTTTGTAAGAATTGTCGCCATTTGAAAGAATACATTTACTCCTACTGCCATGTTTGGAGCAATAACACCACTAAGATTTGACTCTTTAACTTTTTTCTCGATTATTTGGATTGTATCTTGATCAATTCCAGTTGTTCCTATCACAAAATTGATTTTATTTTCCAGGACATCTTTAATATTATTTTTGAGCGCATTTGCAGTGGTGAAGTCCACATAAATATCGGGTTTAATCTCTTTCAAATAATTGGATAAATTCCGGGAATCAACGATCTTTACTCCACATTCCGCGAGTCCAACAACATTACCAGCATCTCGTCCAATATTCGGAGAGCCCTCGACAGTAATGCCACCGCATAACTCAAGTTCTGGATCATTTAATACATTTTTAACTACCAATGACCCCATATTACCATCTGCACCCGCTACCACAACTCTTATTCCCAATAAAATCACCTATCTTACTATTAATCAATTATTTTTACAATTAAATAAATATAAAAAAATTCGAGTTAAAAAACGTTCAATTTATCAATTACTTTTTTTATTTTGTTTGAATTCTCTGATGTTGGACTGATTAAAGGCGGTCTTAAGTACCAATTTGTTATTCCAGCTAATTTATATATCTTAGCTGCGTCTTTTACAGGTCCAGGATTAGTTTCTATGAACAATATTTTGAATAAATCATAGAGTTTATAATGATCCTTCCTTGCGTCTTCATATTTTCCGTCTAATAATTTTTTAACAAACTCGCTCATCATTTTCGGCACTACATTTGCAGCGACACTAATTACACCAGTCCCTCCAAGTGCACATATAGCAAATGTTAAAGAGTCATCACCTGAAATCACTGCAAAATCTTCAGTATTCTTGATTATTTTCATAATTTGGTCTAAATTTCCACTTGCTTCCTTTATACCTACAATATTTGGAACTTTTGAAAGTTCAATTGTAGTTTCAGCTTCAATATTTCTCCCGGTTCTAGAGGGGACATTATAAAGAACAACTGGTAAATTTGTAGCTTCTGCAATTGTTTTAAAATGATTGATTAATCCTCGTTGAGTTGGTTTATTATAATAGGGGCAAATCAACAGACATGCATCTGCACCTACGTCTTCAGCATGTTTTGTCAAGTCGAGAGCTTCTGCTGTAGAATTTGAGCCCGTACCCGCAAGTACTGGAATTCTACCATTAACTTGATCAACAACTGTCTCAATAACCTTCTTGTGTTCCTTATGGCTCATTGTAGCCGATTCACCCGTAGTTCCGCAGGGTAAAACCGCATTCACTCCATTTTCTATTAAATAATCAATAAATGTTCTTAATGAATCGTAGTCTATTTCTAAATTCTTTGTCATTGGGGTAATTACTGCTGGTATATTTCCTTTTAATTCGAATTTCATTTTAATTCTCCTTTATTCTTTTATCATTAAAAATTGTCTTTTATAATTATATTTTATTTTTAATATACACCTATAATATTCTCATCATTTCATTATACAAATCGAAAAATATTTTTTAAGGTAAATATCAATAATCAAAACAACTAATCTATTAAACTACAAATCATATTTATTAAAATTTTGAATTAAACTTATTAAATACAATTTCCATTAAATTTTATCTTATCCTTAATTTTGTTTATAAAATTTATTATTTTACCATATAATTAAATTAGTTGAAAAAACAAAAATTTTGCATTTTATGGTTTTAATTATAAAATATTATTCGTGAAGTAGTCAAAGTTGAGCAATGATACTCGCCTATTAACCAATAATTAATTAATTTAGAATATATATGATCTTAAAATTTTTCAATTATTAATTATCTTTAGATTATAATATTATCTAAAGTTCGACACATTAAGTTGATTTGAAACCTACATTTAAATCCACCCGATAATTTTCTATTTTTATATTCTTTTTTCAAGAGACTTTAATAAAAGATTATTATAGGAAATTAATTTCGACAGAAATTTGTTAGTCGTTTTATATTATATTTTCAAAGAATTAAATTTTAGATTTTAATATAATAAGACAGTATTTAATAAGCAAAATATTAATGAATGTAAATTATTGTCAGAAGGAAACCGTTTGTCTGAAGAAAACATTTATTTAATAATTTTTGACTGTGGGAAGACTAAGATATAGGTAATAAGATTGAAAGAGAGAGATAAAAGTGAAAAATATAGATATAACTAAGGACAATAGAAGGGGAAAAGAGAATGAAAAAAGAAGGGAAAGGAGATTTAAGAGAAAGATTGAGAGTTATAGATGTAGAAGGTCTGTATATATAAGAGAATATATAAGAGAGAATTTGTTATTAGTCTAGTAGACGGGTTGAAGTATAGTTAATAATAGTGATAGAAGGGTGTTAATAGGAATTTATTTGAGTTATTAGTCTAGAAAATGTTTATTGAAAGCTTAATAATAAAGAAGATGATAGACAATGACAGTTAAGAAGCAATAATGAAGTTAAAGAACAAAAGCGTCCATAATTCCAGATACTGGAATAAAAGCCTCCATAGTTCCACATATTTATTGATAGAGATCATGAATTATTAATGATATAAAGGAATTTGGGGACTGAAAAATTAAAAAAAAAAGATATTTTGAAATTATCCCCACCACTTAAATTTTCCCCCAGATTATTTGATAGATTTCATAGGTAGAGGATGGTCTTAAAATAGGATATAGAAAGTTGATACGAGTGAAATTAAGAAATTTGAAGTGTAGATTAGAGTTAACAAGGTGAGGGTATATAATAAAAAAAGAAGAAGGGTTAGAGAAAAAAATAAAGAATATTAGGTTGCAGGTTTGGCAATAGGAAGTTTAGGGGGAGTGTAGGATAGTGATTAGAGATAGTATAGTTTTTGTATAAAAGGGAGGGCGACGGAGAGAGATTTTTATTATAAAGATGGCTTAAAAAATTTATATTAAAAAATTTATATAATTAATGAGTAAGCTTAAAACTTTTTATCAAAGTTCAAAATTCTGCTGATCTTAAGTTAGTTCTTAAGTTATCAAGAAAAATTAAGCTTATCCTTATAGTTTAAGAAAATAAAAAGTAATATAAAGATGAAAATATAAAACACTTAACAAATTTCTACGAAATTAGTTTCCAATGATAATTTTATTTGTGTAGTAAAAAAATACAAAACAAACAATAAATTTCTACAAAATTAGTTTCCAATAATAATTTTTTTAGTGTAGTGAAAAAAATATATAATATAAAAGATAAAAGAGATAAGTGGTGGTAGTTAAGAATACAGCATGGCTCATTTAAATACAGAGTCTTAGGTATGCCAGCACTATTTTTAAATTTATCCCACTTAAATTTTCCCCTCTGAAAGATTCTGGCGACCCTAATTCTCGTTTAAAAAAGGAGTTATGCGGGTTTTTCTTTTATTATTTCAATTCTTATACTTGTTTTTAATTTAAAAAATGAGGGGAAATTAATTAAGAATATTGAAAAAAGGTAATATATAGTCATTTATAGAAATTTAAGTTTAAAAATTGGATTTGGACTAATTTCATTGAAAATCATCATAAAATAATTTAGGAATGGGTGGGGAATTATGGTAGTTCATTAGAAAATGTAGAGAGGAAGTGTGATTCAAATATTTTGAAATTTATATGATTTGGTCGAAAACACTACTTTTGCAAATCGTGCAAAATCTTTTTATAATAATTAAGGATTAATTAATGTTTATATTAATTTGTTCTTATTGAATTTTAATAGAATTAATTAGGGAGTTTTTACTATGAAAATGAGAATTAGGAATTATTTTGTTATTTTTTTCATTTTTATAGTATTCTTTTCTCTTATATCTCCGATTAAAATATGTAATGCTGTACCTACAAAAACTCTTAATTGGATTTATAATACGTATAATGATATTTGGTCAGTAGCGATTTCAGGTGATGGACAATATATTGTAGTAGGAAGTAATAATCATAATATATATCTATTTAATAGGACTGGTTCTACTCCTATATGGAATTATACAACAGATCTTGATGTAAATTCAGTAGCGATATCCAATAATGGGGAGTATATAGTGGGAGGAAATTATAAAAATAAAGTATATTTATTTAGTAGGTCAAGTTCCATACCGATTTGGAATTATAGTACTGGAGGTTTTATAGAGACAGTGGCAATATCCGATGATGGGATGTATATAGTGGCAGGAAGTAGGGATAATAAGACATATTTATTTAATAGAAGTAGTTCTGTACCGTTGTGGAATCATACTGCTGGTGATTATGTCTGGTCAGTGGCGATATCTGGGGATGGACAGTATATAATAGTGGGTAGTAGTGATCATAAGATATATTTTTTCAATAGAACCAGTTCCGTGCCGATGTGGACCTATACTACTGGAGATTGGATCTATTCAGTAGCGATATCTAATGACGGGAATTATATAGCGGTGGGAAGTCGGGATTATAAAGTGTATTTATTTAATAGGAATAGTTCTATACCAATGTGGACTTATACGACGGGAGGATATGTATGGGCGGTATCGATATCTGGGGATGGACAGTATATAGCCGCAGGGAGTGGTGATTATAAAGTATATCTATTTCATAGGACTAGTTCTACACCGATTTGGAGCTGTAATACTGGTGCTGGTTTATTGTCAGTAGCAATTTCAAGAGACGGACAGTATATAGCTGCGGGTAGTAGAAATAGTATGTTTTATTTATTTAATAGAGCAAGTTCAACACCATTATGGTCCTATTCAGCAGGTGTTTATGTAAGGACAGTAGCAATATCAAACAATGGTGATTATATTATAGCGGGAAATAGTAATTATAGAGCGTATTTTTTTGACAATAAAGATACAGATGGTGATGGACTTTCAAACGGATATGAAACATTCAATTCAAATACAAATCCTAATATAGCAGATACAGATGGTGATGGACTTTCAGATGGATATGAAATAGTAAATTCGACTACAGATCCAAATAAAGTTGATACAGATGGTGATGGATATTCAGATGGTATAGAAGTTAACGCAGGTACTGATCCTTTAGACCCAAATAGCTATCCTACAACAACATCAACAGTTTCTATTCCAGGATTTGAAGTATATTTTACTCTTGCATCGATTATCATAACAATTATAATAATAACAATGTCCTTAAAAAGAGAAAAGTACAAATACATTCAAAAATAGTTTTTTTTCAAATCTTTTTTCAAATCTTTTTTCTAAACTTTTTTCCGATTTAAAATTAAATTAAGTTATTTTTTTAATTAAGTTATTTTTTAGGAAATGCAAACATAAAAATGGACATAAAAATGGACATAAAAAATGGACATAAAAAATAGACATGAAAATAGACATGAAAAATAGACATAAAAAATAGACATGAAAAATAGACATGAAAATAGACATGAAAAATAGACATGAAAATAGATATGAAAATCGATATGAAAATCGATATGAAAACTAAACTGTAATTAACCTCAAAATATATATCATAAATATAATAAGAATAAGAAGGAATAGTTGATAAAATAAATAAAATTATTATAAATAAGAACAAATAAAATTATAAGTGAACTTTAAGAACCGCGGTTTTAAATTCAGAAAAATGTTGTCTTCTTTTTTGGATCAAAGTCGTCGCCGAGAATCAGTTGAATTGCATATCCACCAATTAATGCACCGGACCCACCAAGTAATCCACCGAGAATAATGCTGAGAAACATTAAGTAAAGTCCATTTAATCCCATAATTGTTTGAAATAATGAAAATAGTTCAGAAATTGGGCCAATTATTGCAAAAATTATAAAATAAATAGTCCAAGCAAGGCTTACGCTAATGAAGCCAATAATAAAGCTGATCCAGCCTTTTTTTATGAATATACCGGCTACTATGCCTGCCAGTAGCATAAATAAGAAGTGAAATAATTCTAGATATATAGCTAATAGAAATGAAAATAGAAATCCAGGAAAGATTTTGCTTAAGCTGAGATATTTTCTTACTACATTAACTTGTTTCAATACAATAAACCTCCAAATCTACAAATGAAATGTTTTTTGGAATGATAAGGGTCATTGATATACACTCAATTATTGTATTAATATTAAATATTAAATTGATTTATTAAATTATTGAGGGCTAATAATTATTTAGTGAATAATCATCAAATTATTCATAAAAAATGATTTGAGAATAAATTTTGGATTTAGGATATTCATCAATAGATCTTGGGAATAATATTGGATGATATTCATTGTTCTTCCAATATTGGTAGTTATCATCATAATGGGAGCTTAATGGGTTTCCGGATTGACCACCTGGAAGAGATAGGAATCCGCTATAAAGAGATTTATTAGATAACAGACCAAAATCGACTATAAGCCTCATAGAGGGACCGGATGAAACATATTTACCAGAAGCGACATTTAAAGTTCTTGAGCTGCCTGAGCATCCATATTGAGGGAAATCAAATGCTGGCATCATTCCCATCAAGTATTGTATATTCATGATATGATAATTACCCCATTTCCAGTTTGAAAAAGTTCCCAGATCATTACTTAATTGGTCTACGGTTTCATTAAGGGCGCGAAGCATAATATCAGAGGCGTTCTCGATTTTTGGGGTTGAAATATCATCAAACCATTTAGAAGATTGATTATATCTGGTGAGATTTTCTACAAAATCGGTTGCGACTTCACTCATACCACCATATACAGAAAGATTTGCGTTGATTAATTCATCTGAAATCGTATTATATACATATTTAGACAGCCAGGTATCGAATATAGTTGGAGCGATTAAATCCTTATCCATAATCCATCTTAGTGAACTTTTATTCCAATCATTTAGAGTTTCAATGGACATATTGATCAAGCTCCATTCTCCATTAGAGGGAACTCCTGTCGGGTATTTTTTATTGAAAGCGTCAAGTAGATATGGAACAAATACTTCTGCTGCGATATCATAATAATCAGTCTGGATTTTTTTCATTCTATCAATTGTAATCCTCGTACCATATTGTTTATAGTATGCTGAAGCATTCTCTAATATTTGATTGATACGACGTCCTCTGTATGACTTTGCAAATGCATATGAGGTATAATATTTGGTATATTCCGAAGTATTCACGGTTCTTTGATTAGCTGATGCAAGATACATTTGATCTGGATTTATTTTATGCGGGATCCAATCGAATGGAATATATCCGGTCCATTCATCCTCTCCATTACTTCCATTTAATATGAATTTACCTTGTTTTACAACACCTGTCGAATTTCTGACTGGATAGTGTGCGGACGGATAAATTGCTATATTTCCTTCGATATCAGCGAATATGAAATTCTGACCGGGACAATGATATACTTTCATTGCTTCTATATAATCTTGAATGCTTTTTGCTTTATTTAACCTAAAGAATGCTTTTACTGTGCCATAATCAGGTGCAAATCCAGTCCATTTTATTGAGAGATTAAGGTTTCCTGGATATCCCCATTCCGTAGAATTTATTATCGGACATCTATAGTCGTCATTTGCAGTCCAATTATGACGAGTGAATTTTATCGTATAATAATAGGGATCTTGACCTTTAATCTTAATTACTTCGGTTACTGTCTCAATATTCCTTAATTCCGTCTTATTAAAGTAATATTTTTTTCCATCCGGGGTCAATTTTTCGAAATAAAAATCATTTTGATCATATGCAGAAACTGTAGCCCCCCATGCAATATATTCAGTGTGTCCAATTTCAATTACAGGTGCTCCTGGAAATGCAACACCATAGCCACTTTCATCTGAGCCAGGCGTGGAGTTAGTAAAATGAAATTCCCACCATACAGATGGTAATATTAATGATAAATGAGGATCATTACATAACATTGGTTTTCCCGAATAAGATAAACTTCCATTAATTACCCAATTATTTGAGCAAGCTTGAACTATGCTATCTTTTAGACCTAAGATATCACTTTTTCTAAAAATATTGAAAATAAATTCAAGCTCTTTAGAATATTCTGAAATATTTTCTAAACTACTTTCAGAAAACTTTACTCCATCATCAATCTTAATATCTTTACTTATTCCACTATTTGCATCTTTGACCTTCGGTGAACCACCAGATTCGTTTGTAATAAAATTAGGGACAACTACCTTCTCAAATGGATATGGAGTATACGGCACTAATTCATTTACTACATCTTCTCCCAATTTATCTTTTAATAAAGTCATCAATATATCGTACTCATTAAAACTTAATGCATATGATTGAAACTTTAATAATGCCATCACATCAATTGGGGTCCAATATTCAGGTTTTACTCCGAGATATAAAAACTCAAGAGGTAATTTATATGGAATAATTTCATCAATATATCTATTTACTCCATCACAGTAGGCTTCTAAACCGCTAATTATCTCTTTCAACTCTGGATCTGATTGTGAGTCTGCTAAAATTTTTTCCCATAATTCTCTACCATTTCTTTCAAAACCAAATAATCTCATGAATTTATCTTGTTCTAAAGCATCATGCCCTAATATCTCTGATAACCTTCCACTAATTAATCTTCGCTGCATATCCATCGCAAATAGCCTATCTGTAGCTTGTAAATATCCAACTATATAAGCTAAATCATCATATGTTGATGTAAATATGTGAGGTATACCTAACTCATCTCTATAGACTATACCGTAATGATCGCTATTTCGTATAACCTTAAATTTGGGGTATTCCGCATAATTTGATCCATTCCATATTCCTCCAAATGGACTCAGTAAATAACCTAATCCTAAAAAGTCTCCAATAGGAATCACTAAAATTACACTAATTACTATAGCCCCAATTAAAGATCCACTAAACTTTATTAGTAAGCTTTTCCTCAATATAACTCACTTTTAAAAATGTTTAATGATTTCAAATATCTATTAATATTCATAATTATATTGATAAATATTCATAATTATATTGGTAATTCATGAAAATGAATTTCATAAAACTTTTTAATTATAGGAAATCTTTTAATTTTTATTTTTAAATAGCATATTCTACTTATAAATTTTATTATCTAATTTATTAGATACTTTAAACTGAATTTACCCCTTATATTAGGTCATGACAAAGCCGATTTATTATGGAAAAACTCGAATCTTTATTCTTGATCGTTATTTATTTTCTTTAAAAAATTGATTTCTAAAACTAATCTAATAATTAGGAAAAAATCTCCTATATTTAAAAGTAGAAAAATACTTATTATATTGTAGATAAATATAATGCTGTTATAAAAAATATATTGATTACATAATTTTAAATAATAGATACAATAGATAATTTTAATATTCCTAAGATAAATTATTTTATATATATTATTTAAAAACTTAAACATATCCCTTAAAAGTGGTCTAAAAATGCTTAAGCTCCCTTGTGAAGATATCGTAAAATTTGTCATACCATCCCTCAGAGGAGAAATTGTACGGACTTTATATAATAAATATAATATGCCTCAAAAACAAATCGCTGAAATACTGGGAATCTCCCAACCCTCTATAAGCTATTATATTAACAACAAAAGAGGCGAGCCCCTTAAAGTCCTTGAAAAATATAACGACCAAATTCAAAAAATTATTCTAATCATAGCAGAAAAAAAATACTTCCCCCAAGATGAAGTCTTTTCTATAATATGCTCAATCTGTGAGTGTGTTAAAAAGGAGAAATGTTTTCGGGATTAATATCCAACTTTTAATAAAATATTTAATTAATTAGTTAAATTAAGCTTCTTTTATGAAAATCTTTCTAAACTTTTTTTAAAAATTTTTATGAGGCTTGCTCTCTTTTTTCTAAATATTGTTTAAGGACAGATTTTGCACAGAGATCAAAAGCTTTTCTAACATTTTTGCCGTTAATAGCCACACCTTCAATTACAATTGCGTTGGTTAATTTGGCTTTTTGGAGGACTTCGCTTACATCTTCTACACTTACTCCTCCTGGAAGATCTGTTTTATTGACCATTACTACAAGTGGCATTTTTAACAAATTAGACTTAAAAATAGAAATTAATTCATTCATAGCTTCCAAATTATCTTTCCAGACAGCTCTTTGTGAGTCCCAAACAAAGACCAGACCATCAACGCCCTTTAAAATAACTTTTCGAAGTTGTGCGTGTTGTTTCATACCGGCAACGGTATATATTTGAAATGTAATATTACCAATACGTGCCATCATTCTATCAAAAAACCCCCCAAATTTTGACATGGCACCTTGAGTGGGAGTTCCGCCTTTTATACTGACCAATTTCCCAACTGCAATATTTTCATTATTATATAGATATTGAATTGAGGTAGTTTTGCCGGCAAGTGAGGGACCCACATAAACGATTTTGAATACGATTGAACCATCAGCTTGCCTTGAGGGGGACATATTTTGTACACCTATATATTCGAATTATTAAGAGCAGTTTTATTTTTAATAAGCAATTTTATTTTTATAATTGATTTGAAGATTGGAATAATTTTAAGGATGAAATGAACTAATCTTATAGATTTTCTATAATCGAATATAATTATTAATATATAAAATTTTTTAAAGATAAGAGATGTACAATTTTTATTTTTAAGTCAAGTTATGTCAAATTTATGACAAAAATTTTATCAATCAGCAAAAAATTTTACTTTGCTTTTACAGACGGGGCATATTTCGAGTCCGGGTTTGTATTGAACGAGGGCTCCACATTTTGGGCATTGGAGTTCTATTTCACCATCACCCAATTCATTTATCATATATTGAACATCGGGAGGAATATTAGGTTTAACGGGTTCTGGAGTTGGCATTTCAGGTTCTTTAGGAGGCTTTTTCTTTTCTTTAATCTTCTTTTTTTCTATTTTATCTTTTATGGATTCATTTACTCTTTTAATAACTTCATCTGCTACATCTGCAGGGACGCCTTTGAAATAAATTCGAGCCGCTGTTTTTTTAATGAACTTATATGCGGTATATTCACATTCTATTTTTAGGCTCCTTCCTCCGGGCCCTACTCGTTCAGCATTTGTAATATCTGAGTAAAATATAGAAACTCCATTATATTTTTCGCCTATCAGGTCAGCTTTTTTCTTGACCAATGAAATAAATATTACCCTAACATTGGTTACATAAAGAGTTCCTGATTTAAATTCCTTAGATTTAATGCCTTTACTAACTTCAGATATTTTTATATTGTCTGCAGAAATTATATGTTTTTCTCCTTCATATAGAAGGGGTTGACCATCATTGCCCCAAAATCTATCCATTTTTCATCACAAAATCATTATCTCAATCTATTATTCATTCAAAAAACATATTCATTCATATTTTTTCTATATATTATAATTTTTTTGAATATTTATACTTAATTGATTTTTTGATCTATTAATAATTTATCCAAATTTAAAACATATTTCTTTTGAATTAATATCTTATTTCATTCCGAAAAGAGCAAAAAAATAGTCGAAACAATATAGAGGTTCCGTGCAGGCACGTCCTATCATCGCTTATAAAAGCTAATGCAAAATTTTTCGTCATTACCTCAATATATTAATAGATAATCATCATTTAAATTAATTTATTATTGAATGCTTAAGAATAGGTATTTAAATTAAATTGAAGAAGTATCTATTGGATTCTTACATATGGGGCAAGTGCCTTTTATTTTTACCCATTCCAGAAAACAGCGTCTATGGAATTTGGTTTTACAGATAGGACATTCTACTATTGGTTCTAATTTTTTCGATCTACAAATAGGGCATTCAATTACAACATCCGGCGTGATATCCTTTCCACAATTTGGACATTTATTAATACCCCTCTTTATTTCGGTTCCACAGCTTGGACAATAAATTTTGTCTGATATTTTTTGTGAAATGTGAGAAATCTCGCTACCAGGTCTTAAATAAAACTTGTATTTTTTATATTTTGTATAAATAATTGAATAAATTGCATAAACCGAAAAAAATGGGATAATATTTACTATGGGAATTAGTTCTATAAATAAAATAAATCCGTAAATATTCACTTGAATTATAAATAAAATAATTAACGAAAAGATGATTAAATATTTAAACATATTATAATAAACATCTTCAAAAATATTAGATAAAAATAAATCTAATACTTCCCAAATAATCGCAATAATCGATAAAGCATATATCTTTTTTGCGTTTTTTATAACATGGTGTTGCATTTAGGTCCTCTTTTTGTTATTATTAAATATAATATGATTTATTAATTTGATTATAAACCATTGATAAATTTTATTTAGTTTTTTCATATATTTTTTATAAATAATTTCTTTTAAAAGATGAGGTAAATTAAAAAAAGGTTTAAATTAAAATATGTATATTACACGAAAATTTTATATCTAACATTAAAATAAAAAAACATTTTGCAAAAGGATTAAATAAACTAGATAAATAAACTAAATAAATAAATTAGATAAATAAACTGAATAAATAAATTAGATAAATAAACTAAATAAATAAAATCTAAATATCTTAATTAACAAATATTTTGGTAATAGATATGTCAAAAAAAGAGTCAAAAAGTAATGATGTAAATACATGGATAATCACATTCGAAGGGGATGCAGGCACAACTGATGATTATCAAGTAGAATTTTTTGATGTATCTGAAATAACTAAAGGATTATGCTTAGTTTCTAAATATATTGACTTAATTGGAGATTTACAAGAAAAATATGAACATTACATAATATCAGCTGATATCAAATATATTGTATCAGAATTAGAAGGAGATATGAGCGATAGATTTTTTTTGGTGTTTTTTGCTGAGGGTAAAAATTCAAAAAATTACGGTCTGCTCTTAGCTGAACATGAGGATGGAGAAAAATATCCACTGATTGCTATCTGGCCATTTGAATTTTTTGAGAACGTGAGAAATGATCCTAATTATTTAGATTCAATTATAAATGATCTGATCGAAAAACCTGACATCTGGAAAAAGGTAGAAATGATATTACCTATTGATATTGAGGAATTAGAAGAACAATAAAAAAATAATTGAGATAGATAATATAATATTATATTATTTTCACTATTTGACTTTCAAAAGGTTATTTAATTTATGATTTTAATCTTTAAATTTATATTATATTTTTTAAATTGGAAAAAAATAAAACAGGAACGAAATTGAATCAAGTACAAAAATTCAGACGCAGTTATTTTTAAAAATCAAATAGAATAAAAATAGAACAAAATAGAATAGATTAAAATAGTAAAATAAAGATCTAGGCTCCAAGACTTCTTCTTAATTTAGCCAATTCTTCAAGAGATTTCATTCTTTCTGCATGTTCTTGGTATTCTTTTGCATGTTCCAATTCACCTAATTGAACAGAATATTCAGCTGCCATTTTATAACATTCAGCGGCTTCAGAGTATTTACCACCCAGTTCATAAAGTTCGGCTTTATTCAATGCATCATTTCTAGCACTTCTGAGTTGTGGTACTATGGTTGCCATTTGTTCGATTGTTTTCTTGTAGTTTTCTGCACGTTCCTTTAATTCTTGTGCCATTTTAAAGTCTCCAAGTTCATTTGATATCTGAATGATTTCATCAAAAGTTTTTAATGCATTTTCATATTCATTAGCTTGAAGATATTGATCAAGTTGATCAAAAAGTTCAGATCTTTTCTTTCTCATGGTATTTCTCTTCAAAATTTCTTGCTGTATTGACTCACTAATTGTCTTTTTCTTAAAGGTTCTTATTTTATCTAAAAGCGCTTCTCGACTTTCGGGCGAAGATACCAATAGATCGTTTATTAAAATATCCAAATCAGTATCACATAGACCGCCCACTTCACAAAGTAATTTCTTATAAAGTTGTTGCCTTTCAATTTCTTTAAATACGCGTTCTGGAGGAATGGACAGAAAAATACCTTTTGAATGGAGATCAAATATCATTTTAAACATTTTAGTCTGATTAACTTTGAATTTCTTATTATGTTCGCTTATTAAATGTGTGAAAAAGAAATATCCTTTTTCCTCTTGAAGTTTTTGTGCTGTTTTTATTAATTTCTTTTCTGCGTCATCGATTTTAACACCACGTAATGCTTTTTTCAGATCAATTGGTAACATTTGTGGTTGCATCAAAAATAGATTAAAAATATCCTCGGCTAATGGACGAGCTGAGCTAAAAACTTTTAAATTTCCTCTGAAATTTTTGATGGCATCTTCGTAATTAGTCTCAAATTGATATGTAAAATTGATTAAAGCCTTTTTTACGGCTTCTGAAGGCTCAGATTCAAGCATCAAGGCGACCATTATATTATCGCTATCTGACAATACTACTTGGAATTTTTCCATCTGCCAGGTAAATATCTTGATATTCTGTGGACCTTTAAGCGTGTCATGACCCTTTTCTTTTACTTTTTTTGATGCTTTACTTTTCTTATCTACCCTATCTGATTTTTTCATCTTTTTACCTTCCATATTTTGTTTTACATTTTTAGCCATTCTACACAGCACCTCCTTTTCCTTCTTCTTTTCTTGTTAACTCTGAGCTAAATTGTTTTACCGCTTGTATAAAGCCTGCCAGTAATGTTGGATCTACTTCCACACCCATTGAATATTGAAATATATCTGCTCCCATTCCTTTATGAATTACTATTAGGTATTGGATATTAATAACATCATTAAAGGATGTTATTACTTTTTTCATTTCAATCTGTTCTTTTTCCCTATATTTCTTTATTATGTATCCCGATACTACGACAATTCCAACCACAATGATTATTATCAAAAATACCCACCAATAGTTCTCGATTATGCCTCCACTTCTTACTGTTATTTTTTCAGAAGTAATTGTATACTGGAGTTTTGTGTAATTTCCCTCAAATACAATTGTGAGTATCATTCCCGTCTTAGAATAACGTTCAAAAGCTATTATATCCTTAAATTCGACTGTTCCATTTTCATCAGTAATCTGTTGGTCTAGAAATTCTCCATTGACGTATAACTTTATTACTTGACCTTTTAATGGCACTTCAGGAACTACATCTGTCTGATTTAATTGGATTTTTATTGTGAACGTTTCTCCCGCATCAATTGTAGAAGGCGGAACTATTAAGAAATACAATTTTGTAGTATTTTTAGTCCAAATTGTTATATTAATAATTGACCAAGCCGGATCATAATTTGTTGCAGAAATTGATATGTTTATTTTATATTTACCCGCATTAATTCCTATGGTATCAAACTCGAGTAAATACAAATTCTGAAGGGAATCAAATGTAATATTAACATTCTTAGTCCAGTTTGTCCAGATTACACTTGAAGTATTCGTTATATTCATATTGAAATCTGAATCTAAGTATCTAATCCATATCTTCAATATCTCATTTTCATAGGTGTATTCCCTAAGAGATATTTGAAATGTTCTATTATATGTGATAATCTCTGTGTGGGAAATAAGAATAAAGCTCAAGATAGTTTCACTATATGTATAATTATTATGAATAAGCGAGATGTTTAATTTCCATAATCCGGAGTGTGTCAATTCTGGTATCTCGCTCTTATTCATATATAATTTAAATATATATACGCCGTTCCCTACCTCTGTAAGATATTTACTGTTAAAACCAAATATCGTTAGGTTTCCTGTTAAATTATTATTTGCGTTTAGAATTGGTTCATTATTAAAAATGTCTCTTAATGTTATATTTATGAAAATTGTATCGTTCCAGTGTAGTGAAATGGTTGAACTTATGTTTGTGGTAAGATTAGAAGTAGCTTTATGAATTATAATGAAAGTATTCATATTATCTTGACTCTGGAAGTTGGTCTTATTAGCTCGGATTCTAATAGTCCAGTTTCCAGCAGGAAGATCTGATAATGTATAATTATAAAATCCTGGTTTTCCCACCATTTGGACCATTGTATATTCTTTGTTATAGTTATCCCATTCACCGTTTATCTTTAGAGTGGAGTCAGTTAAATTGTCATTACTGGATAAAACATAATATCTCACCGTGAGATAGATTTTTTCTTTATATGTATATTCATTCTGCTGTGCTCCTGTCCCGTTATATGTTATTTCGAGCCCAGTAGGTGTATATGTAATATTCCAATCTACAAATACTGTTCTTGTTTGATATCCCATTACATAGGCTGTAATATTTATCTTATATTCTCCTACTCCATAATCACTTGAATTTAATTGAATTTTATATGTATTGTCCGTCTGGAATTTCAAGAACCCGGAATCTATTATTGTATTATCCTTGGTCCTATTTACTTTAAACTCAAGCTTCGCTATATCGATTTCCCTTCCTGTGTAATATTCAGAATAATTGAAATTCAAAGTAATATTTTCTAAATAAATAGAACTAATAGCTAATTCTGATGAGTTAAATTTCGTCAATGTTGTATTATAAATTAAGTCAAAATCTTGTTGAATTGTCCAATTTTTATAATTCTTTTTTGTAGCATTTATTATAATTCTATAACTACCATTGATATAGGAACTTGTATCTATACTTTTATTATAATACCCAGAACCAAAGAAACCTTCTGATAGGGCCCCTGATTCAACAGTTGAACTATCTGTTAAATTGATTACCTCATAAACAACATTTGCTCCACTTATACCCACCGATCCTCCTAAAGAAGTATCATTATAAAACACGGTCAAATTTATTATCTCACCAATATACCTCGGTTTTCCTGGAAATTCCTCCGTAGTAATAACGACCAACTGCGTGGTGTTTACTACCGAAATCGTTAATTGCTGTATTCCTGCATGTGTACTATTGTCCCATCCTACTTGAACTGTATAATACCCAGTTATCGCAGTATCTGGCACGATCAATAAAAAGGACACATTTGAATTTATTATCGCATTGGGATTGCTACACCAATCTCCAGTAACATCTTGGAGATTTGGATCATATATCGTAAGATTTGCTGTCCCAGAAGAGGAATTTATTTTAGCAGTAATATTTATATGATCCCCATAAGAATAATATTTATCTGTATTGAATATGGCTGAATTATTTCTTGTTAAAACCGGATTTAAAGCTGAATTATTAAATATAAATAACCATGTAGATTCACCATAATTTAAACTTGCATTTAATACATTAAAATTCAATGGACGTTGTACTATTTCTCCTATTCTATCATACGCCTTATCAGTTGAATTATACGCATGGATCAAAACCCATTCTCTTGAATTTTTCCACACCAAAAAGCTATAATTGTAAGTATTTTCAGGAAATTGAACCCCAAATGTAATATTCCAAGTGACATTTACTTCCCCATAAACATAGGAATATTGAGATATCGATGAACTTGTATAATTAAAATACCATGCGGTCCATGTTATATTTGTTATAAAACTCAAATTTGCTTCTAATAATACTGTAATATTCTCATTTTTATTCAAATTATCAAATACTATACTACCATTGTCCGGTAATGTTTTCTTTACACCATTTGCTGTAATGTTCATTGAAAATTTGGTAGCATTAATATTTCTGAGAGTATTATTGCTTGAATCAATCAATTCAGTCTGAATCTTTAAGGACAAATCATTAGTTGCTGATTCATACCAGTTATCTAACATATGAAACCACATATCACCCTCTTTTCCATCCGAATCAGAACTGTCTGCAATTGTTGACCAACTAAATCGTCTTCCACTACCAGTAATGTAAGTACCATTCACAACCACAAAATAACTCCCAGGTGTTAAATTTAGATTAAAAGTAAATTCTCTCCACTGCCATGAATAACTTCCAGTATAAATATGCTCTTCCAATTTTTTATTTGGTCTTCCACTCCATTGATTTAATCTGTTATAAATCCCTACTGAAAAATTCTGATCCGTATTTTGTAATACATCTGAATATATTGCAACTTTCACTACACGAGTTCTTTCAGTAATATTAAAAGACATCGCAGCAGCAGGTGTTGAATCATAAATATCTGTAGTACTGGACTGAGATGCATTCTGCTCAATATCAAACCATGTAGGTCTTGAAGTTATATTCTTTAAATCAACTCGAATCTTCGTTGTATTATAATATTGTGGAACCGTA
>CAZYEE010000031.1:0-20822 GCA_964646355.1 uncultured archaeon
TATAGGACAATATATATCTAATTTGATAAAAAATGAAAACAAAATCGAAGGTTTGGTAGCACAAGAATTTGACAAAGTTTGGTAGCATTTTAGTCCAATTTTGCTATGATTTTTGATTATTGAAAAATAAAAACATTTTTAAGTTATCATTGATATATTATATATGTAATTGCATAGGTTTTATTTCATTGGAATTTGGTCGATAAAACTTTTATCAATTTACATCATTTAATTCATAAATAATCATTTGATTACTATTGTAATCATTAATTAAACAGTTATCTTTCAAAAATTAGATAACCAAACATAAAAATTTAATTAAAGTGGAAGCAATAAATAAATTAAAATCGCTAATTACTAATTTTAAACAAATAATCCATAATATTCTTTGACTTCCACTTAATACTTGATTTCAAAACTTGTCTATTAGACATTTGACATGATTTACCAAAATATAAAATGTCTACAAATACAATTTCAATCAATCTATATCACAATAATCATGTCAAAGAAATAACGATCTTTAAAAATATACCTCCTGAATAGTTGTGAAAAAAAAAATAACTCATAACCCAAAACAAATGGTAAAAAACCGCTTTCAAAAAAAATTTACTAACTAATGCCTTAAACGACCAACCAAAAATGAAATAAAACCTGATTCTATTTTTAATCATTTTTATTTTACTCAAATCATTGAATTATATACCATATAAGTTCTTGTTTTTAAAAAGTCCAATTCTTTCAATTTCTGAGTGAGTTTTAAGACAAGCCATCAATTTAAAATTGTAGTTGATAATCTTTTAAAAGGATAAGAAAAATAAGAAAGATCAGAAAAACTATACGAAAAAGAAAAATGAAAATAAATTAAAAATTGAAATTTAAAAATAGACCAAAATTAAAAAAGAATTGATACTATGACATTTATTAGAGATACAGGAGAAATTTCTGACGGGTCATATATAATTGATGCCAAGAGCTGGGGTATTGAGAAACAGAATGCTGTATATTTTATAAAAGATGAAAAAACTGTATTAATAGATACGGGTACTAGAGCAGATGCCAGAAAAATTAACAAATATATAACAGAAAAACTAAATTGTGAAAAAATAGATTATATAATTATAACCCATTCACATCTTGATCATGTAGGCGGACTAAGCTACTTTATAAAAAAACACAATAGGGTAGAGATATTATTCTCTAAGAAGTCATCCCATTTACTAACTGAATTAAAGAAACTGATCTCTAAAAATAATTATGAAGTAAAAATAAGACAGGTTGAGGAGGGTGATTTATTAACTATCGGTGAGGACCATCAACTAAAAATATTAGATACTCCTGGGCATTCTCCAGATCATATTTCGATTCTAGACCTAAAGACCAGATATCTATATGTTGGAGATTCTGCAGGGGCATATCATATAGGTAAAAGATTTTCGCGTCCTACGGCGTACGCTCCAGATTTTGAGTATAAAAAATATCTTAATACAATGAAACGATATTTAACAATGGAGTTGAATGGGATAGGTATTGCTAGCTATGGTTTCGTAAAGGGCCCAGATTATAAAGCGGTACTGGAACTTGGGTTTGAAATATTTAACAAGTGGTTTGAAACCATAAAAGATTGTTATTTTAAAGGCTTAAATCTTGATGCCATATATGAGGTTATGATTAAAAAATTTGGAAAAAGTCCAGGGGAAATAGAAGAAAATAGACCTGAACACTGGATTAAAAGGTTTTTGATTGCATCTATCAGTGGATTTATAGAATTTATCGAAAATAATATGCAAAAATAAAACTATTTTCATCTTAAATCTTTATATTCTTTTTTCAAGAGACTTTAATTAAAGATTTTTATTGGAAAATTAATTTCGACAGAAATTTGTTAGCCGTTTTATTTAAAATACCAATAATAGAAAAATCAGAAGAAGAGTAATTTAGGATTAAAAGAAGAATAATTAAGGTTAAGAAAGAATAATTATGAAATTATAACGCGAATTAAACTAAATATTTTTAGTATTTTCAATATTTTTCAATATCTTTATAAAATTATAGTAAAAATCGATATGAAATTGGAAAGATTTTAATAATATAAGAAATATTTTCATGTAATTTATAAAAATATCTTGCTTTTATATTCGATAACTTATAAAGTTATCAATAAAAGTTTAGAAAAACAACAAACTTTAAAAATCTAATTGAAATAATAGTAAAAATCCAATATTTTGATAAATGGCTTCTTGACGGACTTATCAATAAATTTTAAAAATATTTGTAGGGAAAATTGTAAGTAAATTGTTTGTTATTTTGAAAAATCAACTTTCAAATTCTGGTCGAATAATTTGATAAAGATTACAGAACGAATTAAAGAAGTAGAATATGCAATAAGAGATATAGTAAGCCAAGCTAAAATATACGAAAAGAAAGGCCACAAAATTACATATCTATCCATTGGTGACCCCGTAAAATATGGTTTTTCAATGCCACAACATGTTATTGATGCTATTAAAAAAGCAATTGACCAAAATATAAATTACTATGTTGCTTCGGAAGGTATTCAAGAACTTAGAGAATCTATAGCGGAATATGAAAATAATAAAAGTAATATATCATTATTGGATGAGGATATTTTAATAACAGCTGGTGTTTCGGAAGGTATTTTATTTACATTTGCTGGAATGCTTGAATCTAAAGATGAGATTCTGATTCCGGGACCATCATATCCTCCATATAGTTCTTATGCTAAATTTTTTGGGGCAAAAGTTGTAGAATATGAATTATCTGAGGATGATGCTTGGCAACCAAATATTGATGATATTAGAAAAAAAATGAATGAAAATACCAGATTAATTCTAATAATTTCACCAAATAATCCCACAGGCACAATTTATAGTGAAAAACAAATTAAAGAAATATTAGATATTGCTGGAGAATATGATATTCCCGTCATGTCAGATGAAATTTATGACGTCCTATCATATAACGAAAAAGTGGTAAACCCAGCAACATTATCAAAAGATGTGCCCATTATAGGATTAAATGGTTTCTCTAAGGCATTCTTGATGACTGGTTGGAGGCTTGGATACATTTATTATTATGACCCAGTTGAAAAATTGACTGAATTAAAGGAGAATATTGAACGTTTAGCAAGAGTTAGGTTATGTGTTAATGCACCGGCTCAATTTGCAGCTATTGCTGCATTAAAAGGTAGTAAAGAATACCTGAATGAATTTAGAAGAGAATTAAAAAATAGATCTGAATATATATGGAAAAGATTAAATGATATCCCACTTATTTCTGCTGTAAAACCTAGGGGTGCATTTTATATCTTCCCAAAGATTGAATTAAAAAATTATTGGAAGAATGATATGGAATTTACCTTAGATTTTCTAAAAGAAAAAAAGGTCTTGCTTGTATATGGATCTGGTTTTGGCAAAAAATTTGGAAAAGATCATGTTAGGATTGTATTCTTGGCTAAACAGGATATTCTTGAAGCATCTATGGATAAATTGGAATCATTTATTTATGAAAAAATAAGAAAATAATAAGGTCTTTTTTTATTACAACCAATTATTATCTAAGAAATTGGTTAAAAACTCTTTAATTTAAGAATTCGTTATTGGAACATAATATTAATTACTTTTGTTCAAAATTAAAATTAAAGATTTTATCTAAAAAGAAACTGCTATGTTAAAAAGTTTAAAAAAGAAAAATTAAATATCAATGTGAATCGCTTTTTCTGGTGGTAGAGGGTATAATTTATTTTTATCCTTGACAAGCCCTCCAAGATAGGAGAATAAGAAGTTTATAATGATTATTAATGGGAAATATGTTACTACAAGGACCAGAAGCCCAATAGAATTAATTAGAATTATAACATTGTTTATTTTTAATAAGAAAATTGCTATTATGAATATAAATGAGTAGATAAGTACTGAGAAACTTAGAATTATGCCGATATACAGCCCTCTTTTTCTAGATCCTGCTATATATCCACAAACAAATCCTGAAGGGGCAAAAGAAATAAATCCAATTAGTTGCATTTCTAATGAAAATATACCAAATGGTATGAGCAACTCCATCACATCTGTCGCTGGGCCTAAACTGGACACAAAACTATCAATAAATATGAGAAACATCCAAGTTTGAAGCATAAATATAACTAAAACTAAAATAACCCCTATTAGGATTCCTAAAAAGATGTTAACCCCGCTTCTCTTAGAAACATATTGATAGATTATTTCTCGAGCTATTGAATCAAACTTTTTATTGTATTGAGTTATTTTAGGGTCGTCAAGAACATCATGATATCTTTTGTCGAATTCTTTAAGTATTTTTTTAAGAATTTTTAGAAGTAGTGCATCATGGTCCATTGAACTTGCGATGGCAGCAATTGAAAGACCTAATTCTTTATCTTCATAGGTAACTATCTTCTGTTCTTTAGTATCAATTTTCTGTAATTGCCCTTCAGACATGACCTCTTTTGAAAAATTTGAAACTGCAATTAAAAACCCTGAAAGTAATTGCTCATCTGTTTTAGACACCGAGAAATTCTTATTATAGATACATACTCCACCAGCATTAATAATGATAATTGATTCTATCATTTCGCTCACTTTTTTACTTTATTTTGAAAATTTTAATCTTTAAAATTAATTTCAAGGCTATATACGTATAAGAAAATTCTTTATAAATATTTTAACTTTTGAAGTTTCATTTATTTTTGAATTGTTTACAAAAATCAAAAAAAGTTTTAACACATAATATATTTTTCAAGTAAAAAAATCATACCAAATAATTAAAGATGAATAAAAATGAGCGAAAAATATGTATACAAAACTATAATAATAGGAGACCCTGGTGTTGGAAAAACATCATTAATAAATAGGTTTGTCGAAGAAAAATTTGAAAGTGAATATAAGGCGACCATAGGAACGAACATCTTGAAAAAAGAGATTATTATTAACGACCAAGGAGAGGAAAAAATAGTTGATTTAACTGTCTGGGACATAGCAGGACAAGAAAAATGGAAACATTATCGGCATATCTACTATCGCGGTAGTCAAGGTTGTTTTGTCGTTTATGATGTCTCTCGACCAATTACTTTTAAGAATGTTACTGAGGTATGGATTCGAGATCTATTTAATTATTTAGAGAACAGAGACATTCCGATTATATTAATCTCTAATAAAAACGATTTGATTGATGTTAGACGGGTTTCTGAAGAAGAAGGGATAGAATGTAGTAGAAAAATTCAAGCACTTACATTTATCCAAACTTCGGCAAAGACAGGTGAAAATGTAAATAAAGCATTTGAGACAATGGCGCGAGCTTTACTTGTCAAATACGAGCTAATTTAAATATTATGATGCATTATAAGAAATGATGACAATATCATAGGGTTCCTGGCCTAGTTTGGATAGGGCGCTTGCCTGCGGAGAATTTTAAGGATATTAAAATCCGCAACAAGAGGTCGCGAGTTCAAGTCTCGCGGAACCCACCATTTATTTTTAAATTTCTTTCCAGTAATGCTTATAAACGCATGCTTCTCCTTCGTGTTCTTTCATAAAACGATATAATTCATCTTCTGTAGGCAATCCTTTTCTTACTCCAAAATATTGAATTTTATGGGCTGCCACTGCACTTGCTATTTTTAATATTTCATCAATAGGTTTATGCTTTAATAATGCATAAAGAAATCCCCCGGAGAATGCATCTCCAGCTCCTGTAGTATTTTTAACTTCGACTTTATAATTTTCACAGAAAAATACATCATCTCTATAACGTGCATAACTACCTCTACTGCCATCAGTTATTGAGATAACAGTTTCCTCTTTTAATATATTATTTTCTTTATTAATTATTTTATAAAGATGATTTAATAATTCATAGCTTTTCGTTTTTCCGACTAAATACTCGCCTTCATCTTTATTTATAGCCAGATAATCACTTTTTTTTACAATTTCCAATGTTTTATCTTTTGAAAAGCTCATCATGGTAATAGATGGAGCGATCATTAATTTAGTGCCAGCATCTCTGGCAATTTTTATTGCTTCCTCAATTGCTTTTAAAGAAATTTCGGAAGTGAAAGAGGTGATATCAATCCATTTTGATTGTTCGATTAAAGATTTTATTTTATCACTATTTATTTCTTCAGGAGTCAAGGTATCACTCGCGCCATGATATACAAGAATTGATCTATCTCGATCTCCCCAAGTCGGGCTTAATATAATACTTATGCCTGTTTCGACTTCTTCTGTTTTTATTATGCCCGAAACATCTACATTGTACCGTTCAAGAGTCCTTATCTGATGATTGCCATATTGGTCATTTCCAACTTTAGATAGTGCTACAACCTTTAGTCCAAGCCTCGACAAAGTACATGCAGTATTTAAAGCGGAACCTCCACTAACACTTTTTATACGTTCGATTGGTACTTTAAAAGAATAAGGAATACATAAATAACTATCTTTCTCGATTTCAGACTGAAGTGTCATCTGTTTTAATGCTGAAGTCCTGATAATTAAATCATTAACAGAACTTCCCATACAAATACAATCCCAAATTTTTTCATTTGCCATTTGAACTCACTTTTTAAAATTTCCATTTCAAAAATTAAAAATATTTTGGAAAAACCAACTCTTATAAAAGGAATTTTGACATTAAAAATATTAAAATAATATTTTTTCGTTATTTTTCAAGAATTTTAATTCATATTTTAAGATTAAAATGCTTAGAATGGTTAGTAAATATGCTTGAAAATAATATAGGAAATAATATTTTGCGAATAAATTTACTAGAAAATGAGAATTATTTGTCAGAAAGAATTGAGATTAAAAAAGAGGATAATTGGATACCTATTTTAAAAAACATGAAAGAATATAGTGCTCTTATCTTCAAAAAGGGGAAAAAACAATACACCCTACCGCTAACCCAAAAAAGTAAGAGTTCCGATTCTTTAGAATATGAATTGGATAATAAGGAGATAAAAATAAATTTGAGATTTACATTATCAAATCATATTCATGTAAAATATGATATAATTCCCAAGAAAAAGTTAAAAATTACGGGTTTGATTATTTTTTATGAGATATTATCGGGTGATAATCCTGATTTTAAGTGGGTCCCTCATTTAAGACCGAAGGAATTTCATATTATACCAGATCATGTTTTTAGGTCTCCAGTCATTATTTATAATAAAGATAAGTATACTTTTGCATTTATTCCTGATTTAGAGATTTTATCCAAAAATAGACCTTATAAAATGATTTTAGATTTCAATTTAAACCCTGAAAGATACGATAATCCATATTTATTTTTTGGATTTGGGGATTATAAATCAGTTTCGCATATATTATTTAAATATAGAGATAAAAAAAGATTTATTTTCAAACCAGGAGAAGTAATATCACTTGGTTATTATATTAAAGTTTTCAATAACTCCGAATTATTGGATGTATTAAAGAATATCAATTCATTTTTATGGGAAAAATATGGTAGGAATTTATTATATGAAAACTTAAACCCTCAAATAATGCCTTTTGAGATTAACGCCTCTGAAGGAATAAAGGCGATTTTAGAACGACATAAATGTTGGATCAATTTTAAATTGAATGGAAACGAATGCGGCGGATTTTTCCAGAACACGTGGCTGGGGAAACGAAAACGGAAATACGAATTTATCACTCCAGAGAAGGTCGAAAAATATCGTAGTAAAAATATCAGTCAGATTGCAGGCCAAGAAACAATTTGGGGCAAAATAGTTATGCATTTTTCAAATAGTCCTTTTTGGATAAAAGCTTTTGATAAACTTACCAGAAATTTGCCAATAATTAGACGGACAGCAGAGATTTGGAATAATGCATGGTTTTTAAATATAAGAAGCGGTTATGGTTTTAGATATTTTGGAGAATTATGGAAGGAACAAGATCTTATTGATAAAGGTGATAGAATATTTAATACAGTTCTTAGTCTTCCTGAAAGATCTGGTGTATTTCCTAGTGTAATACTTCCAGCGGAGCCCAACTCATCTCAAGTATCCACAATAAACGGATTAAAAGCATTTATACCCACAGACGAATTTCATATAGTTGACACATGTCTCGCTATGTATTGGGCACTAAAATATTATCAAGAATTTAAAAAAGATGAAAGAGTAATTATCAGAGCAAAAAATTTGTTAAAATTAATTTCAGAATTACAATTAGAAAATGGAGCTATACCTACATATATTTATTTTGAGGGAGATACCGATATCCCAAAAATTTCAGATATTTTAATAGATTCGGCGAGTTCGGGAGCAGCATTGATGTTTTTGACAGAACTTTACAAAATTCTAAAGGATACAAAAATAGTTGAAATATCAGAGGGTATCGCAAATTACATCAAATCAGAGATCATTCCACAAAATAAATGGCATGATTTTGAGCCATTTTTCTCTTGTACACACCTTCCATTAGATTTTTATGATATGAAAACAAAAAGTCATTGCATGAATAATTTATGTATTTATTGGTGTGCTGAAGGTCTCCTCGGTTTATATAAAATCACAGATAAAAAGGAGTATCTCAATTTAGGAGAGAGAACGATAGCAATTCTTTCATTATTTCAGCAGGTCTGGGATATGCCATACATAAGTTATAATACTTTCGGAGGGTTTGGATGTCAGAATGAAGATGCGGAGCTTTCAGATGCTAGACAGGGATTGTTTGTAAAGTTATATATGGAATATTATTTGGAAACGGGTCATAAAGAATATATGGAACGAGCAATTGCTACTTTAAGAGCATGTTGGGCAATGCAACTATTACGAGAATATAAGGATCAATGCCCTGGAAATATTAGGGGTATCGGTACAATTGATGGAATTGATAGAGGTTGTGTTTGTGAGAATTATGGACATTCAGGGCATGATCTTCGTATACCAGGTTATATAATGTTTGATTGGGGGGTAGGTACTTCATTAACTGCAACAGCATACGCAAAAAAGCATTTTGGTGATTTATTTATTGATTTTAAAGAAAAAGTTGTTTGGGGTATAGATGGAATTATTGTAAAATCATCTGAATTTAATGAGAACATTGTTAAAATAACTCTTGAAATCATTCCAAATAAAAAATATATATTAATCAAGTCCCGCGGATTGGATGTTGACGAAATTGAGATTTCATTAAATGAAAAAAATATCGGAAAAATTAGTAAAGAAAGGTTGAATAATGGTTTTAAATTTGAAATGGAAACTGATAAATAAAAAAGATTAATTTTTTGAAATGAGGATTACCGCATTGAATGATTTCTTAAAAGTCTTTCTTTTTGAAGTACATATTATAAATTCCATTGGCAAAAATAATTACACCTAATATCTGGATTACTGGGCTCACTAAATATATATAATGAATTATATCAGCATTTCCAAGAAAAACCTTCATAAAATCAACAAAATTTACCATCAAAATTAGTAAACTCAGTGCAAATATCACCACACCTATAAACATTATAATAATCCATTTTTTTGATTCACCAGGCATTTTTATAGCTAAATAAATGTAACTCAAAGGTATAAAAGCTGCAAAAACAAGAGCATAACTCACCACAACTTGTGACAATGTAAAATCCTGAATCAACATCCCAACAATAGTAGTAATCAGAAAGCCCCAAAAGAAGATGTAATAATCCTTATTCTTAAAAACAGCATATTCAGTTACTAAAAACAAAAACCCGAATCCTGCTAATTGAAAAATAGTGGCAATTTTCCAGTATATTTGATATTCAGAATAAAGATCAACATCAAGCATTATTAAGTTATAATCAAAATAAACTAATAAAATCCGTCCAATACCTATGAATAAAAATACCAGGAAAAATGAGAGTTGAATTTTGTTCCTATCTGGATCTCTAGTATATTTATAGAATAAATATCCTGAAATCATAAACAATACAATTATAACGCAAATCCAAAAACTTATTGCGATAAAATCGATTATTTGAATATCGTTCATTTTAAATTCCACCTAAGGAAATATTACTAACTTTCTAATATCTTAATATACTGGTAAATAACTTTTTGATATAATGATTAATAACAATAATTATTGGAATATATAAACAAAAAATAAAAATATATTCTAATTTTGAAGGTCTATTATAAAAAATTTTCTAGAATAATCTAATTTAATAACAAAATTATTTTTTATCTAATATGTTTAGGGGCAAATTTTTACCATAAATTATTTTAAAATTGATTTATAATTTGAATATTTACTTGAAAAACATTAAAATTATATGAGGATCATTTTACAATAAAAATTGTTTTAGAATATGAGAAATCCTCTATTCCATAAATTTTAGTGATACAAATGAAGAGTGTAGAAACTCCAGTTTTAATTTTAAATTATAAGACTTATGAACTCGCTACTGGTCAAAAAGCTGTAGAACTTTCAAAAATTGTAGATAATTTAGCCTCAGAATATGGCATTGAGATTATTATTGCGCCACAATTTACAGATATTTATAGGATAACCCAAGAGGTTAATATAAAAGTTTTTGCACAGCATGTTGATCCGAATCCTCCAGGTAAATCTACTGGGCATGTAACAATAGAAGCTATTAGGGAAGCGGGTGCTGTAGGTACTTTATTAAACCATGCTGAAAGAAAGTTACCATATGAAATTATTGATGAAACTTATAAAAGACTCAGCAAATTTGGACTAGTAGCGTGTGTTTGTGCTGAAACTGTAGATAAAGCCAAAGATCTTGCAGTAATAGGACCAGAATACATCGCTTTTGAAATACCTGAATTAATAGGTACTGGTAAATCAATATCGACATATTCTCCAGATGATGTAATGGTGAGCGTTAAGTTGATACAAAGCACAAATCCATCAGTAATCCCTTTGACTGGGGCGGGAATATCTACAGGCGAAGATGTGTATGCCTCTTTAAAATTAGGTGCTAAAGGTGCTCTTGTTGCAAGTGCAGTAGCAAATTCTCCTACTCCGAAAGAAGTATTAGAAGATATGTGTAAAGCGGTCGTTAAATTTAAAAATGAAAGCTAAGATTTCTACCGAAAAAAGGAGCTTAATTACAGTTTTTAGCTATTGATTTTATTTTTTATCTTCAATGAGGGCGTGATATTGGTAAAAGTAAGTCCTAAATGCGGATTCTGTTTAATTAATAGAGCTATTGCAGAAATAGAAAATGTAGTTAGCGATGAAGACCAAAAATTTGAAATTTTACAAAAGATTTTTGCCTATTTTTCAGAGAATTTTTATGAAGATTCAGTACCCTCGGATCTTGGAACAATTAGAGACCGTATCATTAGGACTATTACAAAAAAGGACCCATACAAATTAGAAAAAAGAAAATCAAATGAATTAGCACTAAAATTCTTACCCAAAATTGAAAAAGAGTTAAATGAAATAGAAGATGAATGGACTAGATTTAGAAAAGCTTTATTATATGCTATTGTAGGAAATATAATCGAATTTGATATTGATGAGAACAAAGACCCTTTGGAAAATCTCCGTAAAGCTGTAGAATTGGCTGAAAAAGACCTTGTGATTGATCAAAGTATAGAAGTCTATAAACTCGTAAAAAATTCCAAAACCATCGTTTATTTAGTTGATAATGCTGGGGAAATAGTATTTGATAAAATATTAATAAATGAATTAAGGAAGATCTGCGAAAAAATCATAGTAATAGTTAAAGAGGTTCCAGTACTGAATGATGCTACAATGGAGGATGCAGAGTTTATTAGTTTAACTACTAGTTTTGAAAATGTTAAGGTAATCCCCTCTGGAACTGACCATGTCGGTATTATACTTGATGAAACGCCCCCTCAAATACTGAGAATTCTAAATAGCTGCGATTTAATTATAGCTAAAGGTATGGGTTATTTTGAGACCCTTACTGAATATGATTTACAGAAAAACATCGTTCATCTATTCAGGACCAAGTGCAAAAATGTGGCAGATATATTAAAAATAGATATACAGAAAAATGTGATATTATTGAGAAAATAATACCATCATAACAATGAGCACAATGACCGAACTAGCCATAATTATCCATGGCAAATATTTTTTCCAGAACGAGCGTTTAGTTTCTTGATGTACTAGATCATAACATTTCTGACTACAAAAATGATTTACTATTTCCAATCCTCGTTCTTTACTTATTTTTTCAATATGATTTTGCCCTTTTTCAATAATTTTATTACAGACGACACAATGATAATGAGGATAAATATAATGTCTTTCCGATGTTTGATCTCTTCTCTTTCTTTTTGACATTAGATTGTAAACTCCACTAAATTAAATATAAATTTGTTATAAATTTAAACAAATTTAATTTTACACATTTTGAATCATAATCATTTTTTTCGAGATAATTTATCAATTTTTTTACTAGCTAAGCATCTTATTCCTGGATATGCTTCACCTTGAAATACAGAATTTATCGCATCATCACAGCATTTATTACAGGAGATGCATCTTGAATAATCACTTATACCAGATTTCCATTTATTAGGAAGGTCAGGCTCACAAATAAAAGGTCTGCTCATTGAAATCAAATCAGCATCGCCAGTTTTAATAATATCTTCTGCCATAGATTTTAATCTGATACCTCCTACAACAATGATAGGAATTTTGATATACTGTTTAAATAGTTTTGCGTGTTCCCTATGATATGCATGTTCAGATGGATCTGAGCTAATCCTCCTAGCTTCAGGAGGGAATGCTTTTTTCCTAAATAATTTCATTGCCTCCCAGATGCCACCGCTTACTTCGATTGCATCAAACCCAGTATCTTCAAAGATCTGTGCCATTTTAACAGCCTCTTTTGGATGTATACCATCCTCTATAAAATCTGTGGCATTCATTTTAATTAGAATTGGAAAATTTTTCGGGACATGGTCTCTAATTCTATGGTAAATCTCTACCACAATTCTACATCTATTTTCAATTGAACCGCCATATTCATCCGTTCTTTTATTAGTATGTGGACTTAGAAATTGATTAAGAAGGTATCCATGGGCCCCATGTAGCTGAATTGCGTCGAAATCTGCTTCATAAGCTCGATAGGCAGCAGATGCAAATGCCTCGACTACTTGATCAATATCATCCAGTGTCATTTCTCTTGGAACGATATTAGTGGTTGGATCTTTAACGCTAGACGGGGCTATAGGTATGCTCTCCTTATATCCACCAGGACCTATTTCTCTCCCTGCATGAGCCAATTGTATAGCAATTTTACATTCATTATTTTGCGAATGAACTATATCAGCTAATTTTTTTAGTCCAGGAACATATTTATCATCAAATATTCCACTCATTAATGCAAATGGTCTACCATTTGGTAAAACATAAGTAAAGCCTTTGATTATTAATCCAGCACCACCTAAAGCTAAATTCTTAAAATATTCGATTTTTTTATCTGTTACAAAACCATCTTCCGTATTTCTTGCGATATGAGTGGCGCTCCTCACAATTCTATTTTTAATTATAAGTTTTCCGATTTTGATTGGGCTAAATAAAATAGTCATAAGAAAATATTCTTTAAATTTATTTAAAAAATATTGTTAAAGAAGTAGTCATTATTTTTCGATGTGATAACATTTATTTTACAAAAATAAATGACATTTTTTCCAAACAATTTTATTTTTTATTTCATTTAAAATTCATGTAAATTTTATGGATAAAAACTAACTTTATGAGGTTTGAACGCTTGGAAAAAATTATTTCAATAATGGTTATGCCAAGAATAAACCTAAGAGGTATATTTGATTTAGTTCCCATAGTGAAAAAACATATAGAGGGGTTTCCAGATAATATTAATATACATATCCCAAGTAATATTGTAGAGAAAAGTAAAGATGTATATTTATTTTTAAGAATTTTCAATAAAATAGATCAACATTTTAAAATATTATTAGAAATGTGTTATGATATATATATTATTGCGGATAATGACTTAACTATTTTAAATTCAAAATATCTTGAATTTTGGAAATCAAGGGCTGATTTAATTCCTCCTGAAAGAAGGAGATATGTAGAAAAAATTTTGTTAGAATGGTTAAAAAAAGAGGGAAAAGAAGTAATATCGGACGAAAGTGATCTGGAGTTTTTTATAAAATATTATAGAATGTCGTTAGAAAATCTTGACTGGTCAAGAAAGAAGAAATTATGGAAAGAATTACGAAAAGAGGGCAGAGAGAATAACTTGGATGATGAAAAAAAGAATAAACAGTTGATTTACTTTAAGAAGACCTGGAATAAATACAATCATAAGATCCATCTGCCAAATAGCATTGCTATCCATATTAGAGAAAATTTAATTCCAAAAGAACGGGTAAAAGTGCCGCCAAGAAAAACAACAGAAGTCAAGTATGAAAAAATGAAATTTTGTCCAATGTGTGGCGCTGAAGGAGGAACTAATTTTTGTGCAAATTGTGGATATGATTTAAGACTCGAAAAAAAATTCTGTCCAAATTGTGGAGTAGAAATTGATAGAGAATCTATAGTATATTGTCCTAATTGTGGCTATAAATTATAAATTGAAAAATATTATATCTATTAGATTTTCTTTTTGTATTGTAATACAATAAATTTTTATAGATAATCCCTAAAAACATCTAAACACCTTTGGTATATGCTAATAAAATAAAATTCCGAGTAAAATTTTATATATAATTAAGGTTCATTTTGTATTCTAATAAATTCGGAGATGAACTAAATGACGGAAGTAATCAAACGAGAAACATTAAGAGTTGCAGAAGGTAGAAAAGAAGATGTTGGTAAAAATATTGTGAGGCTGGATCCGCAAGTTATGGAAAGGTTAAAGCTTAAAGTCGGATCAGATATTGAAATAAGAGGTAGAAAAATAACGGGTGCGACAGTTGGCGAACCAATGGAGTCAGATAGTGGAGAATTAGTTATTCACATGGATGGATTGATTAGAAATAATGCGGGTGTAAGTCTGGGTGATATGGTAAAAATACGTAAGATAAGGCCAAAAAACGCTGAAAGAATAAGATTTGCTCCAATTAGAGAGGGAGTCAGAATCACTTCACCGAATCATGTGGCTCAAGCATTAAAAAAGAGTATGATGGGTCGATTAGTGAGGTCTGCGGATCTGGTATCAGTTCATAGAGAAGTAGCAACTTTTGCATTAGGCGATATCAGGTTTGTGTGTGTTTCCACAAAACCAGTAGGTATCGTTCGGATCACCGAGGATACGGTTGTCAGTCTCTTTACAGAGCCACCGGATTATATATTATATAGAGATGTTCTGGTGACATATGAAGATATAGGAGGATTAGACGAAGAGATAATAAGAGTGAGGGAATTAATCGAATTACCATTAAGATATCCCGAAATTTTTGATAGGCTCGGAATTACACCTCCAAAAGGAGTGCTACTTTATGGCCCGCCTGGATGTGGAAAAACGCTCTTAGCTAAAGCCGTAGCCAATGAATCTGATGCATATTTTATTCCAATAAATGGGCCAGAAATAATGAGCAAATTTTATGGAGAATCAGAAAAAAGAATTCGAGAAATATTTAATGAAGCATCAAGAAATGCTCCGGCAATAATTTTCATTGATGAAATTGATTCAATTGCACCAAAAAGAGAGAATGTTACTGGTGAGGTAGAGAGGAGAGTAGTAGCCCAGTTTCTGGCTCTAATGGACGGACTTGAGACCAGAGGAAGGGTTATTGTGATTGGTGCTACTAATAGGATTAATGCAGTAGATACAGCATTGAGACGTCCAGGCAGATTTGATAGAGAAATTGAGATTGGTGTTCCTGATAAATATGGCAGAAGAGAAATACTTGATATCCATACCAGAGCAATGCCCCTTGCTGAAGATGTAGATCTTGATGCTCTTGCAGCCCGTACACACGGTTTTGCGGGAGCAGACTTAGCTTCAATTTGTAGAGAAGCTGCAATGAACTGCTTAAAACGAATTATGCCAAGAATCGATCTTGACGATGCTGTAATCCCAGAAGAAGTGCTTTCAAGTTTGAAAGTAACCAAAAAAGATTTTGAAGTTGCTTACAGAATTGTTGAGCCTTCTGCAATGAGAGAGGTATTACTCGAAATACCAAATGTTACATGGGATCAGGTGGGTGGACTCAAAAAAATAAAACAACAATTAAAGGAAGCTGTAGAACTACCCATCAAAAAGCCTGAAGTCTTTTCAAAATTCAAGATTAGACCAACTACTGGTATATTATTATTTGGGCCCTCTGGAACTGGTAAAACTTTACTAGCGAAAGCAATTGCTACTGAATCAGAAGCTAATTTTATCCCGGTAAGAGGTCCGGAAATATTCTCAAAGTGGGTTGGTGAATCGGAGAAAACTATCAGAGAAATTTTCAGAAAAGCAAGATTGGCGGCTCCATCGATTGTATTTTTCGATGAAATAGATGCAATAGCTTCATCGAGAGATAGCTCAGTTGGTAGCAAGGTTAATGAAACAGTTGTGAATCAGCTGCTCAGCGAGCTTGATGGACTTCAGGGTATGAAACAGATAGTCTTTATAGCAGCTACAAACCGTGATTTAGATGTCATAGATCCGGCATTATTACGGCCCGGACGGTTAGATAAAATATTGTATGTAGGTCCACCAAATAGAGAGGAAAGATTGGAAATATTAAAGATACACACAAATGGAATGCCAATATCGGGGGATGTGAATCTTGAATATCTGGCTGAAAAAACCGAAAGATATACTGGCGCCGATTTAGAGAATCTATGCAGAGAGGCTGTATTAATGCAAATTCGTGATAATCCTGATGCTGATTCAATAAAATGGGAATATTTCCTTAAAGCGTTAAATGAAATTAAGCCCAGCTTTACTGAGGAAATAGAGCTAAAATATAATAAAATGGTAGAAAAATATGTAAAAGTTTGAAATACAGTATTTTATATATCTAGATATTTGAAATTTAACCTTATAATAACAATTTTTTCCTATTTCTTTATAAAGATTATTTAAATGACTTATTTTAATATTGGTTGCTTAAGTTTATTTAAGGATCTGGTTCAATTTGAATACTCCACTCCAATATAGAAGATTTTAATAAAGTGTGTTTAATAGATTTTTAATCAAATGAAGTTTAATGTTATTTTATTTGACTTGGATGGAACTCTCATAAGAATCCCAAAAAATTTTATTGAAATAATTAATGAAATAGTGTTGGACGTAGTTATTGAATTAGGGGGTAAAGTTTCAGTTGATAGGATAAACGATTTATGGATTTCAAATAAAAATCATAGAGAAATCTTGAGCAGCTGGAAAATAGATAAATCAGATCATTCAAAATTTTGGAAATTGTTTGATGAAAAAGAGATGGAAATTAGAAAAAATTTGGTCAAATCGGGTGAAATGAGACTTTATGAGGATACTCTTCCAGTATTAAAAAGATTAAAAGAAGATAAACATATTAAATTGGGAGTTATTTCAAATGCGTCTCCCAAAAAAGCTAATTATGAATTAGAAGTTTTTAATTTACAACAATATTTTGATTGCAAAATATTTCTAGGATCAATAAGCCAAGATATTGCAAAACCAGAGCCAAATGGAATTATTCAATGTCTACAAGAATTAGATACATTTATAGAGCATAATAACCATGTTTGTTATGTCGGAGATTCCGAAATAGATATTTTGGCCGGGAAAAGAGCGGATATATTCTCAATTTATATAGTAAGAGAACATAATAATAATGTCCCAAAATATCAACCCGACCTTATTATAAACTCATTATTTGAATTATTTCAATTCCTAAATTGAGAGTCCAACAAAATCGCAATAACATTCAGTTATCTATTAATTACTAATAATAAAAACATAAAACTAAATTTTATAACACAAATCTAATTAAGGCTAATACTCCATTTTAATACAAAATAAAAATCGCAAATTTCGGTGACTTTATGACCAAGAAAAAACAGCCTCTATATCAGGTGGAATTTTATGAATCGAATTTTCCAGGGAAATTAGTAGGTAAAGAGGTGATTGATAAAGATTCAAGGCGCCTCGGTCTGGTAAAATCAATCAGATTAGAATATTTTCCATGGAGGGTATCATTAATGGTAAGAGGCATTAATATTGAAATACCAGTCGAACTGTCTGAAGTATCTAGCATTGGAACAGTAATCCAATTAAAAACTAAAATAACAGCGATGCCAGAACTTGGAGTGACTGATGTTATGCGACTAAGAAATGAGATAAAAGAAGAATTAAAAGATTTGAAAGAAGATACATTTTAAATTCAATTTAAAATCAAATTTTGAATTTAAAGCTTCAAATATCTTTAAGTACATAATTATTTTTAGTATATGTGATTATTATGTTGTATTCTTTTAATGGTATTGCACCGAAAATCGATCCAAGTGCATTTATTGCTCCAAATTCTACAATCATAGGAAATGTGGAGATCGGTAAGAATTCTATAATATATTTTGGTGTAATAATTAGAGCCGAATCCGGTAAGATAATAATTGGAGATAATACAGTTATTGAGGATAATGTTATCATTCATGGAAATAATGTTAAAATTGGAAATTTTGTATTAATTCAGCATAATTCTTGTATTCATAATTGTAAAATAGAAGATAATGTGTTGATAGGTACAAATAGCACGATCTCAGATAGGGTGGAAATCCAAGAAGGTGCAATGATCTTGAATAATACAGTAATCCTGCCTGGAAAAACGGTGAAAAAACGTAAGAAAGTCTGGAGTGTGAATAATAAATTGAAGACCAAAAGAAATGCTAAAGTAAAAAATGAGTTAATTGAACAGAAAAATAAGTATATACAAAATCTGATCAAAAATATGAGAAATTACAATGGAAATCTAAAAGAATTAGATGAAACTAAAAAGATCTAACTATAAAGATCTAATTATTAATATTAAAAATTTATTCGGATCGGGCGAATTTCTCAAATCTATCATACTTACCAATTAAACTCCTCAAAATTGGAATAATCAACTTCCAACGAGATTTTTAACTTTTTGGCGAAACTTCTCATACCTTGAGATGTTTTTCGCCAACGCCAGAACCCATATTTTATAAACTCATCCGATGCACCTATTTTTTCCCGAAAAATTTCAAGCTCTTTTATTAATTTTTCATACAATTCAGGATGTATTTTTTTCAATGTTTCTAATTCTGACATTTTGTTAGAAGGACATAGCCAGCATCCTATTCTATTAAAATTATATTTATAAATAGGATTAAAATCCACCTTCTTTTTAAAAATATACAACCAAACTGTTAGTGTAGACCAATTTTGAATGATATTAACATTTATTTGATCGGGTATGTTTTTATTAAATGAGATTACTTTTTCATTATACCGTGTCCTGCTTTCGACCTTTCTTGCACCTACTATGGTTAAAATTTTTCCATTAAACTTCTCCATAATAATTTTTTTAACGATATTTAATTTTAGGAGTTTATTACACCATCTAAAATCTCTGGATGGGAATCCATACTTTGGCAAATTATCCCAAAATATGTTTCCCGATTTTCCTATAATTAATTTTGATTCTAAACCTAAACTCTTTATAATTCGATTAGTATACTCGATTGTTTCTGGAAATTCCAGTCCAGTATCTAAAAACATGATATAGAAGTTATTGCCCAGCTCCTCGATTGTTATCAGCAGAGAACATAGAGAATCTTTTCCTCCTGAAAAGGATACGACCACTGGATAATCTGGATATTTGTTAATTGCATTTTTTAATATTTTTCTGGAAGTTTTTTCTTTCTTTTCAAGATATAATGAATTGGCTTTAATCACTATTTCCCAAGTCTGCCCATTTTTTAAAATACTTGGTCTATAATCTTCTTTCACTGATTCAAGATTTTTTATCACGACCCCTTTTTTCATCGTGGAAAACTCATTGTATGAGTATCTACATCTGCCTATAGCGATTAAATTTTCCGCTGAATCTATTACGAAAACAAAATCTCCTTTTTTAATAGCTTGATCTGCGTCTAGAATTCCAGGAGCAAGGACATTTGCACCTTTTCTTATATAAGAAATAGCAGTATCATCAATTAATACCCACTTTGGATATTTTTTTAGCTTATTATACATCCTGACTGCGCCTTCTACAGTCGGCTTGAATTCCCAGTCAAGTCTAGATAAATCAAACCTCAATTTTCCTATTACATATCCATCTACAATGACCTCATCTAGGGCATCTAGCTCTGGCGCCCTATTGAAAAGAACAATCTTAGAATCAAGGAATGCGCTGGATCCTTTTCCATAAGATTTTTCAATCGTATCTTTAAGCTGCTTAAGCCCAAAAATCGCAGGACGTACATCAAAAGGTGGTGTTATCACGACTTTTCTAGTTTCATTATCACATATAGAACACTTTTTGAATAAAAGGATCGGAATATTACAATTATCACACCATTTTAATACATTAGGACCTAAAAATACTGCGTTAGTCATTTTATCTCTTCTAATCCTAGAATTAATTATCAATCTCAAATATACTTTTAAGAGCTATAGTATCTAGCTTATTAAGATATCTTTTAAAATTGTCCAAAATTACAATTTCCAAAATTGTAGGAGTTTATAAATGAAGGAAGGAATCATAAAAGACCCTGTTCTGGGTTATATTGTAGCTGATGAAAATGTCTTTAAACTAATTGATTCCGTCCCTATGCAGCGGTTAAGGAGAATAAAACAACTTTGTGGATCAGATTATGTTTATGTAGGTGCTAACCATTGTAGGTTCTCCCACTCATTAGGCGTTATGTATCTGGGAGAGCAATTAATAACAAAATTGGCAA
>CAZYEE010000032.1:0-20243 GCA_964646355.1 uncultured archaeon
TTGTAGTAGCTGCAATTTTTGTTGCTCTCGCTCTACTGTGCTCCTCTAATTTTGGATGAATACGAGCATATAATCCCTTTATTGAATTTATTATCTGATATACATGATAATTTGGTCTCCAGTAGGTTAATATTCTCAAATCAACTTTACCTGTTTTTTCATCAACTTTCGGGTGCTCTGTTGGAGTTATCATGATCACGGTCGGTGGCTCTCTTGGGAATGTATCCGGAATACGTATCTCAATTTCGAAATTTACATTTTTATATTCTCCTCTTCCCGGGATACTACCTCTCCAAATTTTTAAATTACCACCTACCGGCTCAAATTCTTTTGCTCTTTTATATAACAGCTCGGCTTCTTTTGCCAATATGTAATCAAGCTGATCCGACATTTGATCACTTCTTTACTATAAATATTTTTGGGATATGTAATTTATTTTATTTTCAACTATTACTAAGAATTTTTAACTTATTATCATTACTATTTTTGATATTTTTTAAACTCAAAAAGGTAATTAAAACTAATACACTTTATCATAAATAACTAAGTAATCATAGACTCAAACAAAATAATCAATAAAAATATTTTATATATGTTTTTTTGAAAGTATTTCAATACTTTATTTTTATATTTATCAAAATTCTATCAGTTTACTCATTTTTATAATGTTTGGAATATTTTTTATATAATTTTATGGAGTGGTACGTTTTGGTCTTATTATTTTTTTAAGTACCGAATAAATTTTTGCCTCTAGATTATCTTCAAGTGACCTGACAGTCTCACCTAATGAATTTATTGCATTTTCCAGTTGCTTGTATTTATTTTGTTCCTCTTGGACCATTTTATCAATTTTTTCCTGAATAGTTGAAACACTTTCTTTAAGTGCTGAAACAGATATTGTTTCCTCTGCCAGCAATTTCTTAAGACTTTTTAATTCTCTTTCGACAGACTCCATCACTTTTAATACCTCATTATTTATATCTTCTTTATTTTTAATCATTTCCTCATTTAATATATTTAATCCCCTAACTAACTCCTTTATTGCATCAATTGTGGGAACTGGACCAAGTGGTGTTTCTAACGATTTTATATCTATAGTTATTTTATCCGAATTTTCCAATTTATTGTCTCTTCCTTTTAGTTAATGATATTGAATATAATGATCCAAATTTATCTTATTATCTATCGAAATATCCAAAATCATATGTCGTTTTTAACAATATAATCAATTTATTGATTTAAAAAGATTGTTGGAGTTTTTATATTGATTTATATTTTCTTATAATTCTATCAATCGAAAAGATTATTTGAATAATTTTTCTAAATATCAAACTTAATATATCATAAAATATTATATTTTATAGAAAAAATGACAGAAAGATTTGTTAGTAAGGTATCAACAGTTGGAGAATGGAATTGGGAACGCCTATCAAGATGTATAGTCTGTAATTTACCGATAAAAGAAAATGAAAAAGCAGTAAAATGTCCTCATTGCAGAAACTGGGCACATACTGATCATTTACTTGAATGGATAAAAATAAAAGGAAAGTGTCCTTTTTGTAGTCGTCCATTAAATAGAAATCAATTAGGGCTCTAATTATAAACAAAATGAAATAGAAATAAAAATTTATTATAACGAAAAATTGATAGAATATTCAATAAAAATCATAAATATAAATTTATTAAGTCCCACCCTCTGTTCTTGCAATTAAGTATAATTTATCGTAATCGTTTACTCCTACATCTTCTAATGTCTGGGCTTCATTTCTAATTTCCGTTCCCCTAAATGCAAGAACGAATATAGAGGTTGGAATTCTTTTTCGTTGAGATATTTCTCTCTTTAAATCGGAAATTTTTGTGGTTGGTGGGACTGATAGTTCTATTACATCTCCACCTATTGCACTAACAATTCTTATATTCATTTTATAAGTACACCTATGCTTTTCTAAATTGAAAGTATCTCTTTATAATATTTTTAAATTTTTTCAATTTTATATCTTTGGATTTTGAGCCTTTATTTTTAAAAAGATAAAATAAGATAGAATATTTTTACTTTTATTTAAACAAATAAATGTCCTATAGATTGTCCCATTTCGCATATTTCTCGATATATTTCCTCACTTCTTGTTCAAATTTTTTTCGATTTGTCTTCATTTGGTTTGCAGCTTCAGAATTTAGAGGTGAATTAGGGTTTGGAAAATTTAATAAATTTCTTAATGCTTCAATCAATCCTGCAATCGACATAGTGGGAGTCCAATCCTTTCCTTGTACTCCGACACAGACCTTTTTATGAAAAATATTTGGATGCCATATTGGAGTGAGCCATTTTATTTTCGGTGCTTCATAGGGGAATTTTCTAGTGATTGTAATTTGAATCTTAAATACACCACCTTCATATAGTCCAGTCCCTAATATAAAACCCTCCCAGATCGTTAGATCACCACCAACAGGCTTAAAGCTTGGTTCCTCTTCTTCTATAATTTTTGCTTCATATACCAGTCTAGCATAAAAATCCTCATCCGATAGCATATGATTTGGCTCCTACTTCTAAAGTCTCATATAGTAATTTTTATTTCATTGTTAAAATAATATTCATTTATTAAAACAGCATTATTTTATTAAAACAGCATTATTTTATATTTTTGAAAACTAATTTATAGTATTTCATAGAGGTAGAATTTACACCTTATTAAATTAAATAAATTGGATCTTATAAAATTTATAATGGATATAATCATTTAATGATGAAATTGTTAATAAATTCTCCTAAATAAACCAAAAAAGGCCCAACTTATATCAGAAGGTTTAATTCCAATGGATAAGGGTGAAAGTACACTTGATAGGGAATTAGAGCGTTATGCAAGGCAGATGCTAATTGATGATTGGGATCAAGATAAATTATACAATGCAACTGTATTTATTGCAGGAGTTGGCGCTCTTGGTAGTATAGCAGCATTGAATCTTTCATTAATGGGAGTAAAAAATCTTATTCTTTGTGATTATGATACTGTTGAGATTTCTAATCTTTCTAGACAGATTCTATTTTTTGAGGAGGATATAGGTGAGTTTAAAGTTAATGCTGCTAAAAAGAATCTATTACGTTGGAATCCAACACTAAATATCGAAATTTATAATTCTCCATTACAAAAATTAGATAAAAAGATCTTTAATAAAGTTGATATTATAATCGATGGACTAGATACTTTTGGAGCAAGAAGATGGTTAAATTCTCTCGCTGTAAATTTAAAAAAGCCCCTCATTCACGGTGGACTATATGGATGGTTTGGTAATGTTCAGATTGTAATACCATATAAAACACCGTGTTTGGAATGTAATCCTCTTATACCTCAAAAAAGGCTTCAAAAACCATGCACTCCTCTAGGTAAAATTAGGAAAGAAGAGAGAAATGAAATTAGTAAAGAAGTCGAGGAAAAGATTCCATCCATATTAACAACTACCTCAATCATTGCTGGAATACAATCTCAAATCGCTCTCAAATTAATTCTTGGATTATCTCTTCCCGAAGAAAACTATATTTTTTATGATGGATTATCAGAGTCATTCACGAAACTAAAATTAAATAAAAACGAGAATTGTATCGTATGTTCTGATAAATATAAAATTAAAGGAGTGGATTTGGCGGTCTCCAAAGATGATACAATACGTGACATTAAAGACCGTATAATTATGACCTGGGGATTGCCTGAGCCATTTAATTTTGTCTATAAAGGAAAGATCATGAATGATGAAATTAAACTATCTGAATTAAATATAAAGAATAAGGATACTTTTTATGTTTGGAACAAAGATATCCTTCAACCTATGAAATTTTATGCCATATTATCCGATGAAATTACTCCCACCAAATTAACATTCCGACCTCCTTCTAAAATTATTGAATTAAAAGTTAAATACGGAAAAGTTACTCAAACAAAACAAAATATTATTAATGAATTGCGAAAATTGAATCAAGCAGTAAAATTCTATAAGACAAAAAGACTTCCTACTGGAGAATATTTAATTAGATATAAAATAATAAGTGGAAAATAATCTAATAAATACAATAAAAGTTAATAAATAAATAAAATTAAGTTTATAATTACATAAAAATAAATTACGAATAGGTAAGTAAATAAAATTATTTTAAGATAAATACATAAAAATATGCTAAGAATTGATAAGTATTAATTAACTCAACTTTATTCAATGAAAAACCCTAATTAAAATAATATCTTAAAGTGAATTGTTATGGTACTGCGTAGACAAAAGTTGCCTTTTTTCGCTACAGAAGAAGCAGATAGACTTAAAGAGCCAATAGTAGAAGAAAAAAAGTACGAAATGCGGGTGTTATTCTATGAAGTATCAGAACCCGGTAAATGGATTTCTGATAATAATTCTGAATTCTTGTTATTATTGACTTCCAATAATTTTTCGGTTAATAAGTTAGAAAAAGGGCCCATTACTTATAATATCTTGAAAAATTTTGATATATTTGTTATCGGCTCAAATAGAACAGGTAATATGGAGATTTCCGCTGGTGAGTTCCGTGCGATTTCACAATTTGTTACTGATGGTAGGGGTTTGTTATTTGTAGGAAACGAGTTTATTGAAATAGATAATAGATATAACGACTATTTACTTCAAGTATTTGGAATGTGTTTTAAATCACAAATAATAGACGAGAAAAATAATGCATATGTAACTGGAGGATGGAAGGAGACTCCATTGATTAATATATTTATTGAGCATCCAATTACAGAGGGTGTTAGCGAGATCTTTGCTCAACATAACGCTTCTGTAGCAATTGATTTAAAGAAACCAGCCGAACCTCTTGCTTTTTCCAGTCCGGAAGCCAATCCACCCTGTGTACCTATTCTTGGAATAAAAGAGCATGGAAAGGGAAAAATTGCCTTTCTTGGCACTGAAGGCATTTTTACAGATGATAAAATAGCAGGCATTTCAAAAAAGGATAATTCCAAATTAATACTTAATCTATTTAAATGGTTCCCAACATGGGTTGAATGTCCAAATTGCGGTCTAATGAATCCACCGGGTGAAAAATATTGTTCTAGATGCCGGGCAATGCTGTACAAATGATTTATTGACAAAAAATTCATTAAATAATTTTTAACTTCCGTTAAAATTTTACTCTCTTCCTCTTTTCTATCTATCTTCTCACGCCACAAATTTTTAAAGGATAGATTTTAATTAATAACAAATTTTAAAAATGTTTTAAATATGGAATTCTTACCAAAATATAAAATATCTTTAAAAGACCCAAACTTTAAGTATATCTGATACTTTAATTTAATACCAAATTTAATAGCGATCTACGTGAATAAAATATGAAGGAATTAAAGCTGTTTAACAAATGGGACTTAAAAAACATAGAAGTTTCGGATCCTGGATTAGCTAGATATATCAATCTTAAACCAATTATTATTCCACACACGCATGGTAGGCATGCACACAAAAGATTTAGGAAAAGTGCCATACCGATAGTAGAACGATATATAAATCGTCTTATGGTTCCTGGACTCTCAAACAAAAAACATACTGGTAGAGAAACTCGATCTATTTCAGGTAAAAAACAAAAAACAATGAAAATTCTTGAACGTGCTTTTGAAATAATTCATCTAAGGACAGGAAAAAATCCAGTTCAAATTTTAGTTAAAGCGATCGAAAACTGTGCACCAAGAGAAGAAACCACTAGAGTTAGCTATGGTGGAATTGCATATAGTCAAGCAGTCGATGTATCACCACAAAGAAGACTGGACCTTGCTCTTAAATTTCTAGTTGAAGAGTCATGGAAAGCTTCATTCAATAATATCTCATCTGTCGAGGAATGTATTGCAAATGAATTAATACTGGCAGCTAACAATGATTCTAACAGTGGAGCAATTAGAAGAAAAGAAGAAAAAGAAAGAATAGCTGCTTCTACTCGTTAAGTTGTTTAAAAGTTACCAAATATTTGAATTATAATTAATTTTAGAAATCTTAATTTATTACATATCCAATTTTAAGTTATTCTATTTTAATTACCTTTAAAACTAAAAATATTCTCTTAAATAATTACCAATTTGGTTAATTCTTTAATATAGGATTTTTATGGCTCTTTATTTATAAAAATTTTATTTTAAACATGTTAGACTTTCTTCTTTTATTTTTATTATCGAATTTTTTCAAATAAATCATTCCAAAAAGTAGTTTATTATCATATTTATCTATTAATAAGCTAATATCCCTTATAATGAAATAACTGAATTCTCTTTCTTTTGAAAAACTTTTTAAATTACCATTTTCATATAGAACTCATTAACAAAGTTTTAAAAATCTTGAAATATGTTTTTATAACTACCTCTGTATAATTTATTAAATTTCCTTAATTACTTGGAAATTTTAAAGTTCCAAGTTTTATCGGAAAGAAAATTTAAAAAGCAAAAATATCCTTTAATGAGATTGTATTGAAAAGAATATTTGAACTTGTAAAATTGGAGGAATCAACTTGAGTAGTAAAAAGGAGCACTTGAACCTAGTAATTATAGGACACGTCGATGCTGGCAAAAGTACGACCACTGGGCACCTTTTAATTCTTACAGGTGCAATTACAGAGCGAGAAATGCGCGAAATGGAGGCTGAAGCCCAAAAGTTGGACAAGGCTTCTTTCAAATATGCGTTTATATTTGATAGATTAAAAGAAGAAAGAGAAAGAGGACTCACTATCGACCTATGTTTTCGTAAATTTGAGACCGGAAAATATGTATTTACTTTAATTGATGCACCCGGACATAGAGACTTCGTTAAAAACATGATTACTGGTAGCTCACAAGCAGACGCAGCGATTCTCGTTATATCAGCTAAAAAAGGTGAATTTGAAGCAGGTATCTCTGCTGGTGGACAGACCAGAGAACATGCCTTCTTGGCAAAGACTCTGGGTGTTAACCAGATGATTGTTATTGTTAATAAAATGGATACTTGCGATTGGTCTAAAGAGAGATATGAGGAAATTAAGGACGAAATAACTGGCTGATTAAAACAAGTAGGATATCCTATCGATAAAGTACCATTTATACCGGTTTCTGGATGGACAGGGGATAATCTCAAAGATAGATCTGAAAACATGAAATGGTATGATGGACCTACTCTACTTGAAGCTTTAGATAATCTGGAAATTCCACCAAAACCAATCGATAAACCATTAAGAATGCCAATTCAAGATGTTTACTCAATTAAAGGTATTGGTACAGTACCAGTAGGCAGAATTGAAACCGGCGTTCTGAGAAAAGGTGATAAAATTGCAATTATGCCACCTGGATACACAACTGAAGTGAGGTCTATTGAACAGCATCATGAAGAGTTACAAGAAGCTGTGCCAGGAAACAATATAGGTATAGCAATAAGAGGTATCTCCCATAAGGATTTAAAGAGAGGAATGGTAATCAGTGGTACTGATAATCCTGCCTCAGTTGTTGAGGATTTTATAGGCCAAATTATTGTAATTTATCATCCTACGGCTATTGCAGCAGGTTACACTCCAGTAATTCATGCTCATACTGCCCAGCAAGCTTGTACATTCACTCAAATCACTCAAAAAATTGATCCAAGGAGTGGTCAAGTTTCTCAAGAGAATCCTGACTTTATTAAACAAGGTGATGCAGCTATTGTCAATTTTCATCCATTAAGACCACTTGTATTAGAAAAATATTCTGAAATTCCACAATTGGGCCGATTTGCTGTACGTGATATGGGTCGTACAGTTGCAGTAGGTATTGTAAAAGAGATTACTAAAAAAGATGTACCATTAAAAACAGGTAAAAAATAGAATATTTTCTTTTTTTTCTATTAATAAATATGTATTTCTTGAAATTTTTTAAAAATTCGTTTATTTTTCTCTATTTTTCATTCATTTTATCAGATATTATCTATTACTATTGAAAAGAACTAGACAAAAAGATTTAAACTTCATCCTTTTATTTAAAAAGTACAAGCTAAACAAGAAAAATTTATATTCAATCTATAAATTATACAAAAATACTAGAAACTTAAATGACAAGGTGTAATTAGAAATTGGTTCAAAAAGCTAGAATTAAATTATCGAGCACAAGTCCGAAACAACTAAACAGAATTTGTGAAGAAGTTAAACAAATGGTGAAAAAAACAGGAGTTAGAATGTCAGGCCCAGTTCCATTACCTACTAAAAAACTAAGAATAACTACAAGAAAAAGTCCTTGTGGCGAGGGCACACAGACTTGGGACCGTTATGAAATGCGTATTCATAAAAGATTGATCGATATTGATGCTGATGAGCGGACTATGCGTCAGATTATGCGAATTAGAGTCCCAGAAGATGTTTATATAGAGATAGAACTAACAAATAAATAATTTTAATATCTATTAGAAGATATTTTTAAAAATTCTAAAATTTTCTAACTTTATTAATTATAATAACTATTAGATTTTATTTTAATTATCAAATTTTGTTTAACTTACTGTTCATATTTTTAAATTACTCATTCTTTCGTTATTTTTAACTTATATATTTTAAATTTTTCATCAATCAGGTTTGAATTTTGATTTTTATTAATGTTATTATAAATAGTCGAATATTTTAATTAAAAATAAGAAGATCCACAAAAGTATAAGGTTATAAAAATGTGATAATTTATCAATTTATCTATTTATCAATTTATTCGTCTATCTTCTTTCTATTTCTATTTATCTTCTTTAATTTATAAATTAAAATTTCCAATATGGGCCCAGATCACTTTTTATTCTTTTTATTAATTCTTCTGTATATCGTATCATTCTATCGTCTTCATGTTTTCCATCATCAGTCAAGCTATCTGGGTAATCTGAGAGTTCATAAATAATGTTTACCACTGATCTTGAGATTGCACTCAAATTATAACCTCCTTCTAATAATAGAATTAATTTATTATCACATAATTTTTCTGCTTCTTCCTTTACCCTTTTTATTATTGCCCGATATCCTTGAGTAGTTAATCTTAAATCAGTCAATGGATCTGAGAAATGCGAATCAAAACCCACAGAAACTAGGATATAATCGGGATTATACTGTTCGATAACTGGAGAAAATACTTGGTCAATTATCAAATCAAATGATTTATCTCCGGATCCTGGTGCAAGTGGTGCATTGATTGTATAGCCTTTTCCTTCACCCATTCCAATCTCTTCAGGATATCCAGAGCCAGGGTATAGTGTTCTACCATCTTGATGAATTCCAAAATATAGAATATCATTTCTGTCATATGTCATGTCTTGAGTACCGTTTCCATGATGAGCATCTATATCTAAAATAAAGATTTTTTCATATTTTTTTAGTAAGTATTCAGCCAGAATTACTATGTTATTAAAAATACAGAACCCACGAGCAGTATATCTACCTGCATGATGTCCGGGTGGTCTAATTAACCCAAATGCATAATCTATTTTTCCCTCATCAATCTTTTCTGCGCATGTCAAAGCTCCACCTGCTGCATATAGCGCAGCATCATATGATCCTTCCGAAACCGGGGTATCTGCATCAAGATATCCACCACCTTTTTTACAATATTTTTCAATACGTTCAATATAATCTCTTCTATGAACTACCGCTATCTCATCGATTGTGGCTTTTCTGGGTTTAATAAGCTCTATGTTCGGTTTTGAAAATAAGTTTAATTTATTAATTAAATTCATAGTTTCAATTAGTCGCTCTTTTCGTTCCGGATGACTTCCAGTATCGTGTTGTAAATATACATCATCATAAATTATTCCAATTCTTCCCAACTTAAAACACCAAAATATAATTTTAATTTATAAAAAAATACGCCGGGAGTGAGATTCGAACTCACGCGACACAAAGTGTCACAGGCTTTCGGTAGGTTAAATCACTCCAGGCCTGCGCCGTAATCCGCTTGGCTATCCCGGCATATTTTAAATATCTAATATATATCAAATCAAATTCAATCTATCGATTTTTATCCTTAGTATTATTTCATACTTTAAGATATAATTTAATATTAATAAGGACATGGTAAAAACTTTCTTTCTATAAGATTTAATTAAATTTTTTAAATTTTACGGGCTTCGTAAACTCTAAATCCGCTTTTAACTTTAACAAGCCTAACGTTGTCAGATCCAAAGATTTCTTTTAATTTTTCCATTGCAGATTTGGCGCCTTGTTTTGTTCTAATTACAGTTTGAAAGCTACCATTTTGAATTAATAGTTGTTTTGAACGCTCAAAAATACGGTGCAAGGTTTTTTTACCAAGTTTTAAGGGCGGATTTGTTATTATTAAATCAAAAGTTTCATTGATTTTTTCAAAAAAATCACCAGATAGAACTTTAACATTATTTACATTATTTAGTCTGACGTTTTTTTTGCACAACCAGATTGCTCTCTGATTAATATCGATAAGAGTGACTTGAGATTTAGGTAAAATATCCGCAAGCACAATCCCTATTACTCCATAGCCACAACCCAGGTCAAGAATTTTTGCATTCTCTTTTTCTGGAAGCACTGCATATTTTAATAAGATAGAAGTACCTTTATCGATTTTTTTATATGAGAATACTCCAGTTGCTGTTTTAAATATATATTGTTTATCAAAAATCATAGCTGATATATCATATGTAATGGTTTTTGAGGTGGGTTTTTCAGTAAAATAATGTTCATATTTCTGTTTATTAGGATCCATATTATTTATACCATTCATAGTTGTTATTCCTCAAAACAGAACTTGTCTAATCTCAATACAATATTCATTGGATTATACTTATTTATCATCATAGAAAAATTAAACGCTTTTATATGACTTCCATGAAGGATAAATTCCTATTGGCATAATCACTCTTTTAATATCTCCAACAATTCCGTGATCAATTTTTAATATTTGTTTTGCGGTGAATTTTATTGTGGCAAGAGCTACAAGCTCATTTTTTAAAGTAAGAATTGCAGCAAGAGATCCGGGCTCCACATGCGAGCTTAATTTAATTATGCCCGGAGCAGCTAATTTAGCACCATGACAGATAGCATCTACAGCTGAATCTCTTATATAAATTTTGGGAAGGCCTTTAATTGCAAATTCCATTGGAAGTATAATTTTTCTAAGATATGATTCATTTCCCTCCTCTATGTAATAATGATATGCATCTTTCAGATCATGAAGTGTAAAAGATTCCTCTTCCTTAAATGGTCCTACTCGTGTCCTCCTAAGCTCTCTCATATGTGCACCAGTTCCTAATGCAAGTCCAATATCATGAACTAGTTTTCGAATATATGTTCCAGCTTCACATCCGACAACAAATAAAACATTACGACCTTCTATTTCAAGGATATCCAAATAATAAATCTCTCTTATTCGTAAAACTTGCTTGACCGAAGATCTTAAAGGTGGACGTTGATATATCTTTCCAACAAATTCTCCCATAATTTTTCTTATTTTTATTTCGGGTATATCTTTATGTAGAAACATAATACAAACATATTCTTTTCCCACTTTCAAGAGCGATTGTAAAATTTTACAAGTTTCATTTAAAGCAATTGGTAAAACGCCAGTAACCTTTGGATCAAGAGTACCAGCGTGTCCTGTTTTTGGAATTTTTAAGATTTTTCGTACCCAAACTGCTACTTCATGTGAAGTAGGTCCAGCAGGTTTATCCAAATTGATGATCCCGTAGTTTATATAATCTTTTAATGGACGCTTTTCGGGATAACAACCATAAGCCGGATCAGTATGACTCTCTGCTTTAATAAGAAATTTTTCCTCAATATCTACGGGAAGTTTATGTTGCAAAATAAGAAAATCACCTTATAAAAAATTATGAAAAAATATTTTAAGAATTAATATGCGAATATTATTGGTAAAACCATGAGATAGCTCATGGTAATTATATTTTTTATTCTAAATATGAATTAAATATTCAATTTAATAGGTTCTTGCATAAATTCAAGCAGATTTTCTTTCTTTAAAGCTTCAATTACATCTGAATCGCTGGCATTTCTCTCGATTTCTATTTTATATTTAAAAGGTTCAAGTTGTTTGATATTACTTCTTCTTCTTCTAACTTTTGTGATTTCTTTAGGTCCTGTTATAAGAACGAAATTTTTATCTATAACATCCAAAATCACACATTTTTTTCCGGCTTCTCTACCAGCAAGTTTTACACAAATTCTACCGATTTCAATTGCGGGCATTTTTCAATCCACTTCATTCAATTATTGTGAGTATATGATTTTATGTTTTATTTTTTAAAAATTCATCTATTGATGTTGTTAAAATTTTTATCATACTATCAAGATTAAAGCTATGCGTGTTGAGCACAATATCATAGAGATATAAATCTGGTTCTTCTATATTATATAATTTTTTAAATCGTTCTCTTTCAATCCTTTCTCTATGTAATGTAATTTGTAATGCTTCATCAAATGAAATATTATCTCTTTCGGCGATTCTTTTAATCCTTACTTCAAGAGGAGTGGTTAGAAAGATTTTAAACGTGTTCATATCTTTTGTTAACCATGCTGTTAGAATTCCGTCAAGTACGATATTTCCTTCTTTAGCGAGTTTAAGGGTTAAATTATCAATTTCACGATCTATCTCTGGATGCTTTTTTGCATATTCATTAAACTCAGAAAGACTCATATTATGTTTTTTTGCCATCTCTCGAAATAATGTCCCAGCAGAACTATAACCTAAGCCGTAAATATCACATAATTTTTTGCCAATAGTGGTCTTACCCACACCATGCAGACCGCTTATTGTAATAACAAGTACCATTTTTATTGATATATACTTTTTATTGATTTGATTCTGATCTGACTTGATTTATAATCTGAGTTTTTAAGCATGCAGGACATAAACGTCCTCCATAGTATCTATTAGGTCTTTTTGCAGTTTTTGAAGCTTTTCTTCGTTTTTTAACGTCTCTAGGAGCCATTCCATGTAATTCTGTTTTACAAATTGCACATTTGTCTTTTCCTAATTTTCTACTTTTATAATGTATCCTTATTCTTTTTCCTGGTGTTTTTACTTTTTTTCTAATTTTTGATCTTGATCGATATCTTGGTTCGGGAATCTTAATCACCTTTCAAATTTATTAGTATAGAATAAAATGATTGTATTAAAATTTATTCTTTTAATCCATTAAGACAATGATTTAATATTTATTTAAGACCTTATTCTAAACCTAAAATTCCGCGTAGTGCTGGGTTCATTGAAGCGAGTTGTTCTTGAGCTAGGATTTGATAATATTGATATAATATACCAACAGTTAATAAAACACCCATACCTGTTCCTAAAGCTCCCATAAAATCTGCAAGAGCTGCTATTAGACCCACAATTATAGCGCCAAGCGTTGTTACTGTTGGAATGTACCTTTTCAGAATTTTTTCTATAATTTTTGGATTTTTACGGAAACCTGGCACCATCAATCCGGAATTTAAAATTTGCTGAGCTATATCACGGGGGGCTATTCCACTTACATCTACCCAAATTTTTGAAAACCAGACACATAAAAAGACTAATATCACCATATATACTGTTATATGGAGTAACCACTGCCCTGGGTTATATATTAATTCATAGAGTCCTCTAGGTGGTGAAAGAAAATAAAGCAAACACGGAAATTCAGGTTGAAGATAGCTTCCTCCTTGTAACATCTGTTGAGGATCAAATTTTGCAATTAATTGAACCCATGGATTGTCTGGAAATTGAGTTCCTAATAATTGTCCGAAAAATAAGAAATTTGCATATAAAGCTTGGACTAATATAACGGGAATATTTGAAACATATAATAGTTTAATAGGATATTTGCCCTTAAATCCTCTATATCGTGAGTATTGCAGCGGTATCTCCACTCTTACAGTTTCAATAAATATAACTATCAAAAATATTATTATAGTGGTAATTAGACCTATTAAAGTAGGAGCAGAAGATGATTTCTGGGACTTCATTAATGCTTCCATTGCACTTGTATATTCAGAAGTACCTTGGGGTAAGAGATTCCCATCTATATCACTCGGAAGTCCCCAAGGTCTCTGTATCCAAATCGAGCTAAAATCATTAGGACGCACATAATAATATTCCACTCCTTCGCTGGGTGATAGCCGAAAAGTACCTACATTACCAGTCATCATTGTTCCAATGGTTTGAAAGAATGCTATCACAATACCATACATTAAGCCGTCTCCGCCAGAAACAGGGGAAAAACATAACCAAATTATCTTTGAACATACTCCAGTGCATATAAAAAGCGACACGCCAGAGCCGAGTCCCCAGCCTTTTTGAAGAAGTTCATCTAATAAAATAATAACAATCCCGGCTATAAATAATTGGACAAAAATCAAAACTACATCCATTAAACTAAGCCCATCAGGACCAACAGAACCATAAGCACCAGCACTAATATATGCAATAATTTGAATTATTGTTAATATAATCGCAAATACTTTTTGGGCACCTGTAAATAAGGATCTATCCATTGGATCTGTAAAATCAACTTTTATTATTTTTGATCCAGCTAATAATTGCATTATAAGCCCAGCAGTAACAATCGGACCAATTCCCAGTTCTGCTAATGTATACCTACTTGAGGCAAGCAGTACTCTCCACCAGTAAAAATAGTCAACTCCTCCTTCTTGTATATTTATTCCAATCAATGTCATGTTTGACATTACTAGATATATTAAAAGCGCCACTACTGTCCAGATAATTTTTTCTTTAAAAGAGACATCTCTATTTGGTTGCTTAATTTCTGGCATTATACGACATAATGGGCTTAAGACACGAAGGAATGTACTTGGCATTTCTAAATCTTGTCCAGTAAGTTTGTCTAATAATATATGGAATTTTTAAATGATTTTGATTAATATTTTTTAAGTCTAATTAATCATGATTACATTTCTATTCATTATTTTCTAATTATTATTACTAATCTAATTTTCCAATAATAAAACAATCTCTAATTAAAAGTTTCTATTGATTTTAATAAAGAAATCTTATGGTTCAGTACTTTTCTCAAGGGCTATAGCTTGTCCACCGACTTCATTTATCTTTTTAATTGCTGTATTGGAGAATTTTTTTGCTGTGATATTCATAGGATAAGTCAATTTACCTCTTCCTAGCACTTTATCATAGCCTAATTTAGTTACATCTAAATGAATGGTGTTTCCTTCTTTTATAGCGATTTTTTGCTCCAGTAATTTGTGTATTTTTTCGTTAATTGTATCTAGATTAATGATCCTATCTTTATATTGTTTCGCAGGTGGTCTTTTGAATCCATGTTTTCCAAAATAATTTGGAGCATATTTAACAACCCACGTCCATTTATGCTTTTTTCTACCGGCTTTTCCTTTTCCACCGCGGTCTCCACTTTTACGGTGCTGCCCTGTTTTTCCATAACCACAAGTCCTAGATCCTCTTAATTTACGTATTTTTTTCCTTTTTCTTACTTGCGCCATATGATTACCAGACCTTATTGATTGATATAAATCTTATATCTCTTTTTTTATCTCTTTTTTCTTAAAAAATTTGGTTTTTAAAGTTTGTTCTTATTTTCATTATGTAGTGTATAATTAAACGGTATAATATTTAAAGTTTGCAATAGATACATCTATCTGTTTTTAATTTAAAATTATTCAGTCAAGTTAAAAAATAATATGCTTAATACACCACAAGTATTTATCATGAGTATATAGAGAAATTAATAATCTTTTAAAAAGAGATAAAAAAATAGATTTTATTAATCTTTTTTCTTGTATGTTAATTCGAGAATACCATTTTTGTATCTAATTTGAGCTGAAGAGGGTTGAACTTTATTTGGAAAATCTATTTTTTTATAATATTTCTTTTGTCCAATAATATTTAACTCACAATAATCCTCAAAAGACTGTATCTTTATCTGATCTTCTGTAATACCTGGGATTTCAACAATTATTATTAATTCATTTTTCTCATCAATTATGTCTATTAAAGGTTCCCATTTTTCTTGAATAGACACTCCATTTGATCGCTTTTTTATATTACCAAATTCCCTAATAATCGGTTTTCGGTCAGGTGTTATGGTTAATGAAAATCCCCAGACGTACGGACCTAACTTCTTTTCCTCTTTTAGATCTTCAGCAGTATCTGACATAATATTTATTATTTTATCAATTACCTCATCAATTTTTGGAGAATCAAAATCCGATATTTTGATCTCAAATCTACTCCAATCATCATCTTGTATATCGTCGTCTGAATCCTCTTCCTTCCTTCCCTTTTTCTTTTCTTTTGTTGCCTTGTCCGTCATTCTACCCAACTATGATTGTTGTTTAAGTGATAGATAAATTTTATTAATAATTTCCAATTTGAAATTAATGTTTATTTTAAACCATTTTTATTATCTTTATTAATTTAATTCAAAATTTGATTCTAAAATTTGAATATTGTTTGAGACTAACACTATTTAAAAATCTTGTCAAAATATAAAATCATAAAATTTAAAATAAAAAAGACATTTTTAAAATTGTTAATCACAATAGCCAAGGTAGTGAAAGAAATGTCCAGTGAAAATGAAGCGCCTATTAAAAAGCTGATTGTAATAAGAGTGCGAGGACGAATTAATGTCAGAAAACAAATAGCGGATACTTTGAAGATGTTAAGATTAAATAGAGTTAATCATGCTGTTTTAATTGATAATCGTAAATCATATTTAGGGATGCTTCAAAAAGTAAAAGATTATGTAACATGGGGCGAAATTGATAAAGATACCTTAACAGCATTACTGAAAAAAAGAGGTAGGCTTGAAGGTAGAAAAAGATTAACCGATGAATTTCTACAAAAATATACCAACTTTAAATCAATCGAAGAACTGGCTAATGCTATCTATGAAAATAAAATAAATATAACTGATATCTCTAAATTGAAACCTGTTTTTAGATTACATCCTCCTAAAGGCGGTCATAATGGTAAAATTAAACGTCCATATACAATGAAAGGCGCCTTAGGAAATCGAAAAGCTGAGATAAATGACCTGGTAAAAAGAATGATATAGATTAAATAATACAAATTCTTAATGGGTTTCATTTAAAATATTTTTATTTAATCCTGATGGTGCCTTTTTTATGAGAGAAAATTCGTATTTTACATTTATTTTACATTTTTTTGTTCTTATTGGGATTATATGTGCTATTTTTGGTTTGTTATGTATAATTCCATCCCCTGATTCTCAATATAATTCATATTTTACATATACATTGTTATTTGGATTTGAACCATTAATAAACAGCTTGTTTAATAATTTAGCCCAAAGTTTAGGTTTTTCAAGTTTTATGGGGGGAAAAAATTCGCTTCTTAATTATTTTGGTCTATCAAATAATAATATTAATAATTTAACATATTCAATTGGTGTTATTTTACTTTTATATGCCTTATTTTGTTTCATAGGAATTTATAAATTCAATTTTAAAAAGAAGCTTGGCTGGTATATTTTATTTATTTTATCTATTCCCCTTATACCTTCCATTTTTGGTATTTTTAATTTAAACTATTTAAGTAGAGCGAATGTTATCAAAGATTATTTGCTAAATAACTAAATTTACTAAGGAGATTAAATTTATTAAATAACTAAATTTACTAAATGACCAATATTAAACCATGATTTTGATAAAACAAATCATAAAGAGGATGATTTTATTAATTCTGATCTTAATTTTATTTTGTTTCAATAGTCTCTTATTACTTCTTATAGATTTTTTCTAATTTTTATTTAATTTTTTATTCTCTTCTCTCCCAATCCCAGAGAGGAGACATTATTTTATAAGTATTTTTTAGGGCATCAAAAGTAGCTTTTGCAAAATTTACAGTAGTTTTTGTGTGTCCTTTTGTCATTGACCATATATCATCGATTTGAGCCAGTTTTAAGATAGTTTTGACAGTCTTAGCAGCAACAATACCTAATCCTTTTGGTGCAGGTTTTAAATATACTCTAACTGATCCACATTTACCTTCAACTTTGAATGGAATCGAATGAAGCCCACCACATCTACATTCTGAACTTCCACAACCCCTCCTGATTGGTGAGATGTTCATTTTAGCTTGAATAATAGCCTGTCTTATTGCGGGCCCAATTTCTGGGTTTTTAGCTTCTCCAATACCGAGAAATCCCGCAGTTCCGACGGCAACAGTAGCTTTAAATCTAGATTTTTCTCCTGCATCCGTCTGTTTTTGGACCAGATTTATATCTAAAACTTCTTCTTTTAGGTTTGGTAATAGTATGTCCACGATTTCAGGTTCTCTTATACATAATACATTACGAAAAAGTTCATCAATTGAAGTAATATATCCTTCTTTTACCAGTCTTCCTACTCTAGTTTTTGGTTTCCATTCATCAATATCTGTAGGTTCCATATTTTATTCACTTATTTAAAATTATTTTCGATTCTCTTAAGTGTTTCATTAAATGATTTTACATAATTTTTAGGGTCGAAATTATTTTTTAAATATTGAGAAAATTGTTTTTTATACAATTCAGGATCTGCTTCATATAATGTATTTGCTATGTGCTGGATATGCTCACCTTTAATCCTATCTTCTGAAGGAAATATTTCTCCAGAATATGGTATATCGATTTCTGCATCAATTAAACCTTTGAGTGCAGAAAATATTCTTGATCCATATATTATTTTTTGAAGCCCCAAATCCAAAATTGCTTTTTCAATATCATTTTCTTTCTTAATTTTTAGGCCAGCAAGATAACCAGTTAGATATGCTGCAGGAATAGACCCACAAGAACCTTTCCAGTTAAATTTTTTAGTGAGTTCAATTGAATGGGTACTTGAGAGTATTCTATCTCCATCTAATTTAGCCTCGACCAACTGGATTATAATATGTCTGTTGCTTTTTCTAATCACAATTCGAGGCAGTCCTGACAATAATAAATTCTTTCTTAAATAATAGTTGGTTTTACTTTTCCTATGTCTTTTAAATTTCACATGATATCTTGGACCCTTAGCCATTGTAATCCTACCATTAACGTCTTGTTAATTTTTTCTCCTTAATAAATTGGTCTAAATGGGCTACATTCCGGAACATATTTCCATCAGCCCAACGATAAAGTTGTCTATAAACAGTTGGAGTAATTATACGACGAGCACGCAATTTTTTTAGATGTTTTCTAAGGGCTCTAATTTTCATAATATGTCTTCTTTTTCTAGAAACTACTGAATATTTTTTACCTTTTCTACTACCTGGGCCTCTTCTTCTGCCCAATTTCTTTTTAATATGTAATTCTCTGGCTCGACTTCTGCTTATACCCTTTTTATATCTAGCCCTTATTGCACCCTCTTTAATATATGATCTTATATCGTCTCTAGTTATTGCCATTGAAATATCATCAACTCTTTCGGGATCAAACCAGACCCTATTTTTTCCAACTTTCAGAATTTCAGCAGCCAATCTTCTTTGTGATCTTAAATTCATTTTAAAAACGACCTTATATTATTCTTCCTCTATTTCTTCTTCCATTTCTAATAATTCCATTAATTCTTCTTCTCTTATTTCAGCTTTTGCGGGATTTAATACTTTAATATCCAAATCTCGAGCTTTTTCCAGGATTTTTATTCTTTTCAAAACTCCTACTTTTCCGCCTATACGGACCACTTCTCTTTTAGGATCGATTTTATCGAGTTCTTTTTCGTTGAACACCAGTACTTCTTTCTTTCCACAAGGATGAAAGCCTCTGACCTTTTTTGGAGTCCTATAACCAATATCTGGCATCTTGATTCTACCTTTTCGTTTTTCTCGTATCTTATTATCGATGCCTTTTGGTTTTCTCCAGTTTGGTTTAATTCTTTTGTAGCGCCATGATTCTTGTCTGATAAATTTTGGGCGTCTTTTGCGAATAGATTGTCTTACTTTTAAATAATGTTGTTTTATTCTTTCTTCTCTATCCATTTTAATCAACTTATAATTTTAATTCCCAGATTATTTTATCACCATAATATTTTTTATATTTATAAATACCATCCTGGAAAATTCTTGGGTCTTTATTTTTAATCCTAGTAGCTAATGTAATATTTGCAGCTGTCTGAGTCACAGCCTCAATATCGGGGCCCGATACTATAACATCGTCCTTGACAACTTCTATTTTAGTATTTTTACCTATAATTTTAGCTATTCTGGGAGCGCGTTCTCCTAAAAAATTTTCAATTAAGACTTTATTATTTTGAATTTTTACATTAATAGGAAAGTGAGCATATA
>CAZYEE010000033.1:0-20176 GCA_964646355.1 uncultured archaeon
ATAATAAGAACATTATTTTAGGCATTATTTTATTCGTATATTTCTCATATTATTGTTTTTTATTTAATCCCTGTATTAATCATGCCAAAAATTATTATTCACTACCATATACACCTTCTTATAATATAAAATCCTCAAACCTATCAAATATCACCATCATTTTTTTAGCTGCAGAAAATCCAGAAGTACCGATATATTCACAAACTATGAATTTTTCTGTTTCTCAATTAACTGTCTTTGATGTTATGATAGATGCATTAAATGGAACTAATAATATCTCATACACAAATTCTACTGCAGGAGTTTTTATTAAAAATATCAAGATCAATGACAAATGGTACAATATGACTACTGATCGATTTTGGTTATACTGGGTCAACTGCGAGTTTGCGGATAGAAGCTGCTCAAAATATTATGTAAGCTCTAATGATATTATAATATGGTATTATTCAGATGGAGATCCGTTTGATCCATGTCCCAATACCGAAAAAACAATTGATTATTCCCAGTTAATAATTTTCGTTATAATTGTGATTGTAATAATCTTAACATTGGCTGTTATAGGATTATTCTTAAAAAAAATAAGTAATTCTAGTAAAGAAAAATAAATTTGGAAAAATTTTATGAAAGAAAAAGTTAGAGGTAGGTTTAATATTATTTTCTTCAGGAATAATTTCTATTAGAAGGATAATGAATTATTTTTAACTACAATACCATAACAACTTTTCCTGTTTTCGGATCAATGTAAACAGTTTTAACACTCTCTTCTGGAATTCCAATAGTAGTTTTCATAGCTTTTACAGAGATTAAACCTTCCTTTATATCTGCATCCTTAAGTCCTTGTAATTTTGGAGTTTCTTTAATAATCCGTTCAACCTCTTTTTTATCTAAATTTCGGACTGTGATATTCACGTCCGGATTTTTTTCAATAAATTCTTTAAAAGCTTCATTTGCTTTTGCATTTTCAATCGCTACATCTTTATCCATTTAATTCACCTTTAGATAAAATTAACTCAAAGAAATGATTATTTTTTTATTATTCAGATATTTATAATATTTCTATTTCTTTAATAATTTTTGTTTTTTTAATTGAAATTATTAGAATTTTTTTGAAAATAATATCCCATGAGTCATTAAAATTAATGATTATAATTTGAAAAAAAATAAAGATAATGTATTTCTAATTTTATTTTAATAATAATAATTCTCTAATTTTCTTTTAATTTTAATGTTAACAAATAAATAATATTTTAAATTCAGTTCAAATTTAGTAAAAACTTGGTTATTGAATTTATTTTTAAAATGACTCAATATTTTTAATGAATATTTTTATATTAAAGCTCAAAATATTTTCTGAATGTTTTTTTTCTTTAATTTAATATAGAATTTTGTTAGACCAATCCATTTTATATCAATTTCGGGCAAATTTTTAATTATTTCAACAATATTTATGTCATCATAAGGTATCTTAATTGAATTTTCTAAAATTTTATTGGAAACTTTACCCTCTTTTTTTAAAAGTGAATCAATTTGTTTTAAGATTAATCTCTTCAATTCCAATTTAATAATCCCTAAATTTGGAATATATGACAAACCATTCCTTATTAAATATTCATCTAATTTAGAATTACAAAATATTTTGTCTAATATTGAAACACTTGGGATATTTAATTCTGATTTTTCTAGTATTTGTTTGAGTTCTTTTAATGTCAATAATCCTTTCTCTTGAATTATTGAATTAATTATTATAATGATCTTATCAGCATTTTTAACTATTTCATTTTTAATAATACTCTCAATTGGGTATTTATTATCCAAATATTGTCTGAGTTTAAGCAAAACTTGTGAAAAATAATCATAATCATAATAAAATATTTTATACCACTTGTTTAATTCCGAAGCTTTCTCAAAAGCATTTTTAAGTCTGTTATCAATTAATAAGATCAATGGATTGGTTAAACGGTGCTGTACTTTTTTTAGTTTCAATATTTTCTTAGAAATATAATCTTTTGTCCAATATCCAATGATTTCCACTAAAATATTTCCAGCCGGATTTTGGAGATAAAAATCCGGGATAAACAGCGTATTATCCTCAGTAATAATTGTCAATGGTTCATGTTGAATATTCCAATCTTTACTATTAAAATATGTATAAAATAATTCTTCAATCTTACTATCAAGTTTCAGGAAAGTTTTTGAAATATCTTCTATTTCGTTATCCTTATCTTTTCCCTCATTCAACTTATCTATTTTATTTTTCCATTGGATTTCCCATGGATATTTAATTATTTTCATAAATTCATTGTCAAATGCCCATTTATAAAAACGATTTTTTATCTTTAAATTTAAAAAAACATTAAACTTTATTCTATCATATTTCAACTTTTCTAAAAGATAAATACAAATTCTTGACATTATCTTATTATATTTTAAATTACCTGTAATTTCTTTAGGCTTTTCTATCGATATTGTGAATTTAAATCTACTGGTTATTTTTTCTTGTTCCAAATCTTTTACTCTTCTAATTTCTGCCCATAAAGGAGTATATTTTAATCTAAATAATAGATTTTTTGATACCTTTCCTTTTAAATTCTCAATAAAAAAAGTCGCACAGTCAGTGGAGTGTAATATTGTTTCAAATAAATGAAAATTATATAGATAAACAATATCAACTGGTTCTATAATTCTTATATTCCTCAAAATTTTTTCAGATTCCATATCAGACCATATTAATTTTTCTAATTTATCAAGATCAATCTGATAACTATTAAACATTTCTTCGAGTACTTTTTGCCGAAATTTGGGCATTATGAACCCATTATAATTTTTTCCTATATAATCCCAAATGAATTCTCTTATAGATTGAATATTTTCAAATTTTGAATTCTGTATTCTCAATTGTTCTAATGTTTGTATAACATCCGGATCCTGATCAAAACGAAAATAATGTGTAAATAAAACATCTAGAATACATTTTCTTATTTTTAAATTATCAAACAATTGTGGAAGTTCATCTATCAATTCATTATATTCTTTTTTAGTTATTCCTTCATTATTAAGCAAAAATTTAGCAATTTTATCAATTCTGGGCACTATATTAACATCTAGCCAATCAAATCTTATAGAAATTCCATTTTCTTGAAGCCTTTTTGGGATTTTGGAGTATGATATATTTTGTATACTAAATACCAGTATAATCACCTATTTTTTTAATGATCTGCGTCTAGCGGTAGATTTTTCAATCGTATTTTTTGAAATAAGTTCGTAGAGAACAGCTTTCTTTATATCCTGGTCAGTCTTATATGGTCTAAGGAGCCGTCCTAATCGTTGCACTAGTTGTCTCTTCTGACTTGAACCGCTCAATATTATACCAATACTGGCATCACTTACACTAATACCCTCGTCCAATACTCTTGAGGACGCAATTTTTGTATAAATACCTTCTCTAAATTTATTAAGTATAATTTTTCTTTCACTTGACTTAGTTCTATGTGTAATTATTGGTATTAAAAATATCTTACCTATCCTTTCAATTATTTCATTGAATTCACTAAAGATTATTACTTTTTGTTCTTTATGCTGGTTTAATAGCTCTTCTAGAACTATTAATTTATTTGAGGCATTGAAAGCTATCTGTCGAGCTTTATTTCTGCATTTCAGAGCTTCTAATGCTTTTTTATCTCTTCCCGTTCTCAGAACTAATTTTTGAAAATCTTTACTAGAATACATTCTGATATTTCGTGATTTGATATAATTTGAATATATTTTCATAGACTCATCATAAACCTTTCTCTCATCATTTGTAAGATCCACCATAATATTTTTGATCTCAAATTCTGCAATAGAGTTCTGGTCTAGTTCATCAGGGCCCAACCGAATTACGATTGATCCCACCAGATATTCCAAATCAAGATGTAATTCATCCGCTCGCTCTGGAGTAGCACTTAATCCTAATTTATAAGGCGCAAACACGCCTTCAGCTGCAATACGATATGTTTTTGCGGGAAGATGATGCACTTCATCATAAATGACCAATCCCCTATCTTTTCTCAATGTTTTTATATGTTTTGCGCAGCTATCATACGTTGTTATTGTGATCTCCTTTAATTCGTGCTTTCCACCACCCCAAATGCCAATTATATCTTTTGGTAAACTAAATGACTTGCATATTAAATTTTTCCATTGTTCCATCAAATCAATAGTCGGCACTATAATTAGTGTTTTAAGTTGCATTTCGTAGATTGCTTCAAGCCCTACAAAAGATTTACCTGCTCCTGTTGCAAGAACGACAATACCATTACAATTATTATTTTTCCATAATTTTAAAGCCTTTTCTTGATAATCCCTTAATACATAATTCTTTTTGTTTATTAAACGTTCCAATTTTATATTTTCATATAAATTGGTAATATTAATATGATTTTTCTCACAAAATTTCAGAATTTTCGGGTAATAGATCGGTTTTATTCGATAAAATTTGAATTTTTCATCATATTCAGCTTTACCATCTAAATATTTCAGTAATAATTCATCATTGCCTTCATATACTAAATCTAGACCTTTAATTTTAAGAGTATTTTTCACTTTTTTCACTTAATTTTTCAAATAATTTGAAAATATCTATACTCTAATTTATCGCGTTTATTTAATTAATATGCGAATTTTAGATTATTTAAAATTTTTAAGGGTATAATAAAAGTGAAAATAAATAATCTATCAATTTAATAAAATTATTTTAGAAAATTTATGAGATAAATATTAAAATCAAAAATGTGAATTATATATATAAATAATAATAATGAATCTAAATCCAATTTTAGTTAAAATATACTTTTTATTAGAAAATTAATATTCAATTTATAATTACCCTTCATTAATGCTGCGATTTTTAATGTATTCATATTTTTTAACTAGGAAATTTATGTATCTTTAATAATAAAAATTAATGGAAATTTATTTATTTAAAAATCAATAAATGATAAATTGTAAACCTAAATTCTTATATTTTTTAGACCTTTAAACCAATAGGTGATGAAAAATTGAGTTTACAGGGAAAAAAAGCAATAATTTTAGTAGAAAATTTGTATGAAGAGATGGAATTATGGTATCCCTATTATAGATTAAAAGAAGAAGGTGTAGATGTCAAAATTGTCTGCCCAAATCAGAATAAACTTTCAACCTACAAAGGAAAAAATGGATATCCTGCAGCACCTGACTTAAGTATTAATGAACTTAATTTAGATGAAATTGATGCAATATTAATACCTGGTGGATTTGCTCCTGATTATTTACGTAGATATGATGAGATAATCGAATTGGTAAAGGTCGCTTTTGAAAAAAATAAGATAATAGCTGCAATATGCCATGGTCCATCTGTCCTAATAAGTGCCGATATATTAAAAGGAAAGAAGGCGACCTCTTTTATGGCTATTAAACAAGACATCATAAATGCTGGTGCAAATTATGTTGATAAAGAGGTAGTTATAGATAATAATTTAATCACGTCAAGAACACCTGCAGACTTACCAGCATATTGTAAAGCTATTATTGATGCCTTGAAATAAAAAACTCTTTGTATATATCCAATTTTTAAAATTAATTTGATCTTTTTAATTAATAAAAAAAATATTGAAATTGGTCAAAATGAATAAGAAAATTGGTTTCGAGAAACATGTACATTTTCAACCATTCATCGATGATGAAGAGATAGAGGCAGTAGTTCAAGTATTAAAAGAAAGACGTTTAACACTTCTTTCAAGTGAAAAAGTCGAGGAATTCGAAACAGAATTTGCGAAATATATTGGTGTTAAGCATGCAATTGCCGTCAATTCTGGAACTGCCGCTCTCCATGTAGCATTAGCCAGCTTAGAGCTCGGACCAGGTGATGAGGTTATAGTTCCACCTTTTACATTTGTAGCCACTGCAACTGCCGTACTTCATCAAAATGCCATTCCGATTTTTGTTGATATTCTTCCTGACACATATTGCATCGACCCTCTCAAAATTGAAGCCGCTATCACCTCAAAAACAAAAGCAATTATTCCAGTTCATATTTTTGGTCATCCTGCAGATATGGATCAGATCATTAAAATTGGTAAAGAACACGAAATTCCAGTAATAGAAGATGCATGTCAAGCTCATGGTGCTGAATACAAAGGTAAAAAAGTGGGTAGCATAGGTGATATTGGGTGTTTTAGCTTTTTTGAATCAAAAAACATGATGACTGGTGAGGGTGGAATAATTACTACTAATGATGATGAAATTGCTGAAAAATGCAAATTGATACGACATCATGGAGAGCCCTATTGGTATCAATATATTCGATTAGGCTATAATTATCGTATGACCGCCATTCAAGCAGCAATTGGGCTTATACAATTAAAAAAACTAGAGAAAATGAACAATAAAAGAATTGAATACGCACAATATTACAATAAAAATCTAAAAGGACTTAGTGGATTACAATTACCTATCACAAAAAATTATGTAAAACATGTATATCATTTATATGCTCCTTTAATTAAACCCGAAGAGTTAGGTATTGATAAGGACAAGTTTCTCGAACTGGTTAATAAAGATGAAACCATTACAAAACTTATTTATCCCCAACCACTCTATAAATCTCCTTTATTCCAAAATTTAGTGGGTTATGGGCCCAAGAGCTGCCCGTTCTCATGCCCTTATTATGGAAAACAGATCTCTTATGATATTCATTTACCAGTAGTAGAAAATATTTGTAATCGGGCTATTGGATTGCCGAATCTTCCTTCAACAGATTTAAATCAAATTGATAAAGTTATTGAGACTTTAAGAAAAGTTATTGGTGAATTACAAAAATGAATGAAAATGATGTGAGAATTGGACTAATTGGCATAGGTCAAATTGGCAAAACTCATGTGATTAGTGCACAGAATTTATCTAATACATGTTTTATAGCTGTATATCATCCAAATAGTGATAGAGGATTTCAATTTGCAAAAGAATACAATATTAAGAAGAGTTTTTCAGATCTCAAGTCTTTTTTCTCAGACAGTGAAATAAAAGCAGTAGATATTTGCACACCAACACACACTCACTTTGATTTCATAAAAAAATGTCTGGAAAATGATAAGCATGTATTAGTAGAAAAACCAATCACGCGTACATTAGAAGAATTTGACCTGATGATGGATTTACTAAAAAAGCATAACCAAAGACTCATGGTTGCTCAATATTGCAGATTTATACCCGAATATCAAACTGCAAAAAAGATTTTAAGCGAGAAAAAGATTGGTACCCCAATTTGTGTAAGAGCATATAGAAGAGTTAAAGCTCCTACTTATAAAGATTGGTTTTTTGATGAAAAAAAGAGTGGTGGAATTATACTGGACCTAATGATACATGATATTGATGCAGTACTCTGGGTTTTAGATGATAAAGTAGAGTATATTCATGCTATAACGCATAATTTTAATCTTCCATATAAGACACCAGACCATGCTACTGTAATATTAAAATTCAAAAAAGGTACAATTGCCACAATTTCAGGTTCTTGGATTCTGCCAGATAATTTCTTTACACCTTCACAGTTAGATACCACTTTAGAAATATTTGGTGATTCAGGGGCAATTGAAATTTGTGATCGAAATGATTCTTTCATGCGTGTTTTTACCCCGGATGAGGGGCTTAAATTAACAAAACCTGATCCATTAAGAGTTTATAGATCTGAAATTTCTCATTTCTCGGATTGTATCTTAAAAAATAAACCCTTTAAAGTAGATCTTAACTCGGTCAGAAATTCACTGGAAATCTGTTTATTAGCATTAGAATCCTATAAAACAAAAACTCCTATTCATCTATAATAAATGAAGAATTTAAATACAACATTAAAATTATTAAATTTTTATTGATTTAATCTTATTTATTTAAAGAACGATCAATAATCGGTTAATAATTCCTTATACTGGGCAACTTTAATATATTTATCAATTGTATGTTATCTAAAAAATACATCTGTTATCTAAAAAATACTTATATCTGAAAATTTAATTCGGGTACATTAAAATGGTTGAAAATTGCTTAATTGGACATGCAAAAGCAGACATTACTCCTAAAGAACCCGTCAAAATGGGCGGATATGGTTTTAGAAAAGGAAAATCAACCGATGTACATGATAAACTTTTTGCACACGCTGTATATTTTTCATTTAAAGGCACCGAAATCGCTATGGTCTCCTTAGATATTTTAGGTCTGTTTAATAGATATGTAAATTCTTATAGAAAAGCAATTGAAAGGATTACTGGTATCCCACAGAAAAATATCCTCATACATTGTGTCCATAATCATTCTGGACCGGATACTGTTGGTCTAACAGATCTCAAGGGTTTTTTTAAAAGGACTTTAAAATCTGATATTTTCAAGCTTATCGGTAAAGGAATCATTAATGCCGTTATTAACGCAAAAAAGAATGCTGCTCCTGGAAAAGTCGGTGCATCAAAAGCTCCTCCCGATAAGAGAATAATTTTAAATAGAAGAGAACCCTTGAAAGATTCCAAATACGATGTTGGTGTGGTAAGAATTGATGACTTGAATGGCAATTTAAGGGGTCTCATTATCAATTATGCATGTCATGGTACTGTTTTACCTTCTAGTAGTAATTCAATAACAGCTGATTATATCGGTTATGTCAATGAAACTGTTGCTAATTTATCCCAGAATAAAGTATTCTCAATTTATTTTAATGGAACATGCGGGGACATTAATCCCAATTTATTAGATTTTGATATACAATTGGAGGATATTGATAAATCAGTCTTATATGATGGACCAGGCGGTGCAAAAGGAAATTTCAAACGTGCGTCTGAAATTGGTGGCATTATTGCAAAAACTGCGTGGAATCTGGCAAAAACTATTAATACTCAAGATGTTAGCAAATTAAAAATCGCACATGAAGATCTGCTTGTGCCTACAAATGATATACCTTTAAAAAGTCTCTGGAAAAAGATCTCAGTAAATGCTCTATTTAAATTCAAATTTAAATTATTAATGTCTCTTAGGAAGATTGGTAATCTATTAAATTATAATTTCATTAAAACAAAAGATGGATATAAATTAAAAACAGAAATCCAAGTAATTCAGGTTAATGATATCTTGTTTCCAACATTACCCGGTGAATTCTTTATAAATCTGGGTGAAAAGATACTCCAAAACTCACCAACAAAAAATACTTTTATAATTGAGTTAGCGAATGATTGTGCTGGATATTTTTTCTCCATACCAGATTATATTGAAGGTGGTTATGAACCTGTCATGTCTCTATGTCCGTTAGGTGGTACTTATATATCAAATAAATTGATAAAATTGATAAACAAAACTTATGAGCCTGTTTGAAATTGATAGAAAAAGAAATTAGTTTAAATAGTGATTAATTTTAATAATTCATTTATTGAATCGACTGTATCAATGTTGTTTATCAGCTCAATTACTTCATTCATTTTATTTTCATCAAGTCCGATATATCTACTCTCTTGTTTGAATTTATCTATGATATATTCTTCCTTATGATTGCCTGGACATCCTTTTGCTATGTTTGTAGATGCTCTATATTTCTTTCCATCATTCATTTTGATTACAACTTTTGCTCCAAATTCCCACTTAAAATCTCCTCTTAATGCTTGGACTAAGAGTGAATTGATTTTATCCGGCGTGATGTCCATCAGATTCAAACCTTCTGGTAAAAATGACTGAAATATCTTTATAGTCATAGCTGTATCTGTTTCTACTTTCACTTTTTTTGCAAGTTCATGAATTTTTGGATCTAAAATTCTGTCTTTTTTAAATTGATTTGGTGTTAGCTCTTTGTCTATTAATGCAGCAGCAATATTGTATGGAACATTAAAATTTAAAATTGCATATGATGCATCTGGATTTTTCAAACCTTCAAGTGTAGCATCCGGTCGGTCAGACATGTCCATACTGACAGTTCCAAGTCCTGGTAATTTTACATTAATCGATTTTATTGAATTAATATCAATCTCTGGATTTTTTTTCAATATTTCAAATACACAATCAAGTGGTGCGTCCAGATAAGCACATCCCGGATATAATTTAAATGAAAGTGTATTTGTCATCCAAGTATCATAATCTAAAACCAATTCAGTCCTTTCCGGTGCCGGCATATCCGCCATGAAATTATAAAATCCATCTGGAGCTTCTAATATTTTATGTGATCCAGTTAGACCCTTTGAAGCTAAATAACAAGCAATCACACCATTTTGGGCTGGAAGTGCTGATACCAGAACTTTACTATGCGGTCCAAAAAATCCTCTTAAAACGGGATATTGTGGTAAAAAAGCAGCAATTCCTATAGCATTAATCATCTGCTCTAATTCAAGTCCCATTAATTTAGCCCCTATTACTGCTGCAGAGATAGGGTGTACTAATGGATCCATGGTCTGACCTGTAGTTACACTTGGAAATAATCCTATTCCGATCTTACAATTTATTTCATTTCCTAATATCATTCCAAGTAATAAATCCTTCCCAGATAAATTCAACGCTTCTGTGAAAGCTAAACTTACAGGTCCAACTGTACAACCACTATGCATAGGCATACCATAATCTTCATAATCCAATGCTTGAGCAAAAATCGAATTGATTAGTACTGCTTTATCAATTCCAACTTTCTCATTTTTTGTTATTATTGATGCTTCAGGCTTACCTCCATAATCCTTAAATGTATTATATGCTATCTCGCCTGGCTCTGTTTTTGAACCCGCAAATATTGTTGCTATTATATTCATAAGCTGCATTTTTGCAATTCTAATTGTCTTTTCTGGTATTTGATCGAATTTCATATTATATGCGTATTCAGCAACTTTTTTAGTCAAATCTGCCATTTTTATCATTCCTCACATTCCTAAAATCATTCCAATAATTAATGCATTTAATAAATTATTTCTAACTCCCTTTACTTCAATAAATCCATTTACCCAAGCACTCGCAAAAGATCGTTCACCGCTTAACAATTCTAAAAATGCGTTCTCATCACCTGATAGTTCCAAACCCACTGGTTCAACTCTACCGTCCAATATTTGTATTTTTAAGTCCCTAATTTCCATTGTATACCCATCTCCATTTTTTATATTAAAAAATACATTCGAATTTGCTAACGGTAAAATGCTTCCTATTAATGGACCAGCCAAATTTGAGAATACACTAACTTTCTTAGCAGTTTTTTCCAGCTTCTCTTTTATACTCATTTTCTTCACAAACCTAATTCTATATTGTATGATTTTAATTCAATCTTGAGCATTAATTTTTATTGACTTGATTTAATTCTTTGTTCTTTTTAATAATATATTTTATTTTTTCAAATATTTCAATTTGAATTATTCTAATTTTGAATTAGTTAAAATCGGTGCAAAATGAGAATCATCAATAAATTAGAAAAACATATTAATCTTGGGCTAATATAATCCTTTAATATTCCTATAGATTCTTTTCTTCAATAATTTAAAAAATAAAAGTATTGAAAATACATTTCTTAAATTATAAATTTGTTTAATATAAACTCAATAATCAAATATTGCGATATAATTTATCAAAAATAATTAATATACTTGGTTCATTAATGAATTGTTATTGTTTTTCGATTTCTATCAAATACATAATTTTCTAAATTTTGAATTATAATTTGGATTTACAATAAAAATAGTAAGAGATTTTCAGTTCATATACATAAATTCTATAATATTATCTAGTAAATTTTTAAGAAAATTGTATTTATTTAGTAATGTATTGTATTCCTGCATTATTTCATAAAATTTTTTCTCAATATTCTTAATTTTTCCATAAAATTTTTCTTTATTTATTTTAAATTCCTTGTATACCTTTAATAGGACTGCTTTAAAATATATCCATTTTTTTAAATAAAAAGTATAAATAGAATTTCTTTTAGAGTATTTATCTATTTTTATTTGATATGTTTTATTAATAGTTGAATAAAATCCTTCCAATAAATTACATTTATTTGCTATAATATCGCATAATTTTCTCGAAATATCTATTATTAAATCATATAATTCTCTATAACTTTGAATTTGATCTATTTTTTGTAATAGAGTTCCAAAATGTTCTGCCTCAGTAGAATTTATCTCGATATTTTTAGACTTAAGATATTTTTTTAATTTGAGGATATAGTCTTTTCCACCCTTTTTTCGAGAAATATTTATTATCGGTAATATTTTAAGATAACTTGAGTGATAATTGAGATAATTGCCTTTCATATGAACTGAACCGAATAAAATTTTATAATATTCATCCATAATTTTAGAGTTTAAGATTGCTAGAAGATAATATGGAGAAATTTTAAATTCATATAAATTATATACTCCTGTTAGATTCCCAAATTCACCTTCTTCATCAAATGCAGCTATTAAACCTTTAGCTACTTCTCTAATTACAATTTTAGGTAATTTTAATATTTCCCAATTTTTTATTTCCTTATTTTCAGGCTTAAATATATAAGCTTTCATAAGATTTTTCTGTTTTAATTTAAACTCTTTGTGCCAGATTATACCAAAAGGTTCAATATTCGCACATCCTATAAATTTTAACTTTTCAGAATTATTGGTTTCAATTTGATCTTCATTTCTTACATAATCCAATAATTTCCACCAATCTGTAAATTTCAATGGCCTATAGCTAAATTTACAAAAATTTGAAATAGGTTCAATATCCTCTCGTTCTATAATCTTTTTTAATTTATAGATTTTGGATGATAATGGGATAATTTTATTCGGAATAGTATTTATAAATTTTTGATCTATTTTATAATATTCCAATATATCCTCAATTTTTGTTATATCTCCATAACCGTCTTTTAATAATGCAATATTGACATAATTTGACAATTTATTGTTATAGGACGCCTTACGAACTATTAAAATGATTGGATAACTAGAGGTTCCTTTAAATATATTTAAATTAGAAATATCGACCAAAAATAAAATTTCAGTTTTTTCAATAAGAGTTTTTCTAAGATTATATCCATAATCAACTGACAAAAATTTATTTGCTGTGATAAATCCTAGTATTCCATCATTTTTTAATAGATTTAAAGAAAGTTCAATAAAGGGGATAGTATAATCAAATAGCCCGGATGTTAACGTATAAATACCTATACCATTCCTGAAAAATTGTTTCTCTTTTTTATCAATTTTCTTATTTTCAACATGTGGAGGATTTCCTATAACAATATCAAATCCTAGATCGATTTTACCATTACCGACTATTGAATTATTAAAAATTTCAGGAAATTCAAATTCCCATAAAAAATATTTATTCCTTAATTCAGCAATCTCTAAATTCTGTTTTCCAAATAAATCGAATAATTCTTTTATTTTCACATCTTTATTAATATTCTTAAGTTTACTAATCAATTTCTTAAATTTTACTCTATCATTATGCTCAAAACACCCATTTATTAATAGATACATAAATTTTTTCAAGAAATCCTGCCTATCGAAGAATATTTCTTTTAAATTTGGGTTTATATCAAATATTTTCCACGAAAAAAGGGTTATTAATGAATTTCCTTGTTTAAATTTTGAATTAATAATTCCAAAAATATCTTTTAAAGTATTCACATATAAAAAAACACACCATTTTAAAATTTTAATTGCGATAGGATCAATATCAACTCCATATACACAATTTTCTAGGATTAAAATTCTTAATTTTTCAATATCAATGTTTGGTTCAAATATCCTAGCCTTTTTCACTAACAAATCAAATATTTCCAATATAAAATTCCCTGTCCCAGCCGCTGGATCCAAAATCTTTAAGTTAAGTAAATCCTTAAAATTATTCACTTTATTATTTGCTTGATATCTATCAAGGCTATGTGTTATTGTATATCTTACAACATTTCGAGGTGTATAATATATTCCCAAATTTTTTCTATGTCTGCTATCAGACTTCTTAACAATTAACTTTTTTAGGAAATTCTGATATAATTCACCATAAATTAATAGAGTTTCAAGTAAATCTGACTTAAATTTCACTTCTTCAAAAGAATATAATACTAATTCTTTTAGCTGCTTAAAATCAATTTCATCAATATTCAAGATTCTAATAAAATGCCTAATATTATCTTCCGAATTTATTATTCCATTTATTCTTTTACTGTCCAAATTATCTCTATTATGATTTAAATCCTCAAATTCCTGGAACACAGCTATTAAATCTTTAAATTCGTTTAAACTAATATTTTCTATATCTTCAAGATTTAAATTATTTAAATGAAGTGTAGAATATTTTTTGAGTAATTGGACTATACTATTATTATTCTTAAAATTTAATAAGGATAAATAAAAAATAAACATGAATGAGCTCTTTGCAAGTATCTCTATTTCAACTTTATCTGAATATCGTATCTCCAATTTTGAATATAATTTCTCAATAGCAATTTCAAATCGATTGCATACCTCTTTTAATATCATTTTTATATCAGCATTCATTTTAAATATTCTCTAATTTTTAATAAAGAAGGAATAATTATTTGACTAAGGGATATCTTTATTATAAAATAAATTATGAATTTTTACATTATCCTCTATATTACAACTTTATATTATTTTTTAATTGGATAAATGTTCTTAATTAAATTTTTCCTCTCGTTAATCATTATATTTAGATAACTTTCATTATTCATTATTTTTGTCGCAATTATTTTCTAATATAACTTTTAGTTTTACATAACCCTCTCTCTTTCTATTTATAAATGCGAAATCAGATTTTTTTTATGTATAATTGTGATTTGTGATGAAAATGTCCTCAAACGCAATTGAAGAAATTAGTATTGAAGATTTAAAAGGTGTTGGGCCAGCTATCGCCGAAAAATTAAGAGAAAACGGATATTATACAGCAAATGCTATCGCGGTTAGTAGTCCTAAAGAAATTTCAAGCGTTACTGGAATTGGTGAAAGTGTTATTCAAAAAATAATTATTGATGCTAGATCTAAACTTAATATTGGCTTTGAAACGGCTGGTGAATTGCTTGAAAAACGTCAAAATATAATTCGTTTTACTACAGGTTCCAATAATCTGGACGAAATTCTAAATGGTGGTATTGAGACCCGTGCAATTTATGAAGCATTTGGTGAATTCAGAACGGGCAAAACACAAATTGCACATCAACTTTGCATTACTGTTCAACTTCCAATAGATGTAGGGGGAATTGAAGGTGCAGCTTGCTATATTGATTCAGAAGGAACATTCAGACCTGAACGATTGCTCCAAATTCTCAATAGATATCCGCAACTAGACCCAAAAAAGGCATTAGATAATGTTTTTTATTGTAGGGCATATAATAGCGATCATCAACAGCTTATTGTAGATAAATTGTCTTCTCTCATCGAAGAAAAAAATATCAAATTGATCGTAGTTGATTCTATAATTTCTCATTTTAGATCTGAATACATAGGCAGAGGCACTCTCTCGGATCGCCAGCAAAAACTAAACAGATTTATTCATAAACTTCTGCAATTATCTGAAGCACATAATCTTGCCGTCTATATCACAAACCAGGTTCAATCTTCTCCAGGTGTATTTTTCGGTGACCCCACCGTCCCAACTGGTGGTAATGTTATCGCTCACGCCAGCACCTATCGACTTTACTTAAGAAAATCTAAAGCTAATAAACGTATTGCTAAATTAATTGATAGCCCCTGTCTCCCTGAAGCTGAAGCTATTTTCTCAATTACTGAAAATGGAATTGAAGATTAATTAATTTTCATAATATTTCAATATTTTAATATTTCAATTTTCAACAGATACTTTATTTCAATATTTCAATTTTCAACAGATACTTTATTTCAATTTTTCAATAATTACACTCTTAATTTTATCTTTATAACTTCATTTTATTATTTTCGGCTGGAAAATTGAGTTATATTCGAACCATATTTCAGAATTTCAAAGTTATAATATGAATTTATTTTTAATTAAAAACATAAAATTAAATCATTCGCATTTTTTATTCTAAAAACAGTTGTTGAGTAATTTAAAATAAATTTGCATAATTTTTTCTTTATTTTTTATTCTGAAATTAATAGATCGAAAAATAAAAAATCAATAAGTCATTGACTTACTTCAAATCCTAGAACCTTCAAAAAATCATCAACGATTCTCGATTATTGGAAAAATATATTTTTGGTATTTGATTTTTATTTAAAACACATTTTTGCTATAGTTTCAAATGCCTTTTTTACATTCTCTCCTGTTTTTGCAGAAGTTTCAATTATTTCGATACCTAACTCTTTTGACTTTTGCTCGATAACCTCTTTTGAAACTTTCCTCTCTTCTTCTAAATCTACTTTATTTGCTAATATTAATACCGGTATATCTCCAACATGCGTACGAATATCCGGTAGCCATTTCGTTTGTATCCTATCTAAAGTTTCAGGTCTAGTAACATCAAATACAATTAGGGCGGCATTTGAACCAAAATAATAGTAATTACGAAGACTATCAAATAAATCTTGCCCTCCTATGTCCCAACAAGTTAAAATAACATCGTAACCCGGAAAATTAATAACTTTAAGTGTAAAATCAGCACCTATTGATGGTTTGTAGTTCTCATCAAACTTATTATCTGCATATCTCCTTATTAATGATGTCTTACCACAGCCAGCATTTCCAGTAATAACCAACTTGAATCCAAATTTTTCTTTTTTATCACTCAAAGGTCCTCAAACTCCTTTTTCTATATGAGAATTATTATATTACCCATTATTTTGATTTATTATTATAATGATATTTCACTCATTATGATATTTGAATAAATATTTGAATCTTTTTTTAAATAATTCGAATATATCTCAGAAAGTTATTCTCAATTGACTTTTTCTTTTAATCATTATTAAATTAATCCTTTTTATTATTTTTGTAAATATTTTATAAAATTCTCCAATTTTCGAAAGTTTTTTTTTCTAAAATTTTATGATTTAAAATAAAATTTAGAAAATAAAGCACAATTTAAATTTATTATATTATTAAGTTGAGATTTTAAAAATTTGATTTTTCCATATTTTTTACGATGGCTATTTTTCAATATTAGAAAAATATTTATTGTTAGAAAAATTTGCTTATCTAGTAGTTTATAACTAGCCAATTATTATTTAATTAAGATACATTTGATAAATAAAATAAGAGGATAGAAATATATGCCCCAATATACATATGGTGATATTCCAGATACCTTTCATACAAAAAAATATATTGTCATAAGCAAACATTTGTGGAAACTCCATAAATACTTGGGATATACTATTTTCTTAGATATGGTCGAGAATTGTCCTGATTATATCTATCCAGAATTAAAAGAACGACTCGATCAAACAATTAATACCGCAAAATTAACATTCGAAGGGAAATTGGATGCACCGTCCAAAACTGTTTCATATTTTCTATTCCCTCCTGTAATTTCTGTGAGAGCTGACCTAAATCAAGGACTAATGAAATTGCTTTATGGAGATTCAATAGATACAAGTTTTGTCGTAATAAATGACGCTACACAAGAAATTTTCATGGTCTTAAATGCTCACAGTGAGGATGGGGTACCTGTAGATTGGTGGGTTGTTGAACCAAATGATGATTTATTAAATAGAAGGCATATGAAACTGGGATATAAAATTCGAGATATTCCTAAAAAATTGAAAAAAATAAATAAAATTAGTGAAGCTGTAATAAACATTTTTAAAGATATTAGGAATGAAAGGGCTCCTCAATTTGCAAGCAGTGCATATCAAGTTGGAACTCTATGGGGCACTGCTATGGCTAATATTTTATGCGAAAGGTCGAGTTATGAAGCTGTTGGATCTTTATGGGATGGACTTATGGCACCGAAACATTATGGACTTCCTGATTTTTGGTTTAATTTTTGGCCTACACCTGCAATGTTCAATATGTTTTTAATGATGGGTAGACGAGAGTGGATGTTAAAATTCAATGGATTAATTACTCAACACCAGTTATATGTGCAAGGTCTGGAGGATGTAGCTTTAGATTGGTTGCAAAACCACTATCCAGATGTCTGGGATCTTATATTTATTGGCCAATTAGAAAGAGATGGAATTCCAATGCCTTGCATTAGTATAGATGCTTCCCCTCCTAATCCTAAGAAAAATAAAAAGGTCTATTCCGAAAATTTATTTGATTGGAATTATCCATCAAAAGACTATTTCTTTACTATTGAAAATTTAGAACTTTCTCTTGATGAGGCAACAAAAGGGGTATTATTAAACGCCACTCATGAAACTGAAAGAAAACCAAATAAAGACGATATATTGTCCATTGGTTTAGGTACAAGAACTAAATTTATTAAATAATTTAATTAAAATTAAAATGATTAAAACACGTTGAATTATATTTTTCACTTTTTTTTCATAATTTTTAAAAAATTATCCATTAAATTGTCCTTCATAAATTTATCAAATCAATTATCAACAAAAAATAATAATTTTGCCTCAAAAATCTTCAATTTAAAATTCGTGAATATAATTTTCTTCAAAAATACTCCTTTTTATATTTCTACATAATTTAAAACCACTTCACATCTTAAAAAGAAATTCATTTTCTAAAAAGACATTGCTAATATAGATATTTTTTCAGAATACTTATTTAAATTATTATTTTGATATTGTTTCTAACAATTTAACTTACAATTTATTTAGATAAATCGTAAATTATAAGTGAATAACTTTATTATCCTATCATAAATTTTCTCTGATGGATAAATATTTATATTCTTTATGAATTTAATTTATAACAATATTATAGTCTTTAACACACTTAATTCGAGTAAAAAATGTGGTTTCTATGGATGAGAATGAAAAAGAACGCATAATTAAAGTGTTACAATCAATAGTGGGGAAAAAGTATGCCAGCAGAGATCCTTCTGTTACAATTGCATATTCCAGAGATCAGATTGTTAAAACAAGAGGTCCTGATTTTGTAGTATTACCGAAAAATAAGGAAGAGATAAAAGCTATTCTCAAGTTCGCAAATAAGGAAGGAATTCCTATAATTCCAAAAGGTACAGGTGCTAATTTAATTGGAGCAGTTGTTCCTGAAAAAGGTGGAATAATTATTGGTCTTAAGCGTATGAACAGAATTTTAGAGATAGATCCTATTAATATGACTGCAACTGTCGAACCTGGTGTGACTTTTGGGCAATTGCAGAGAGCAGCCTGGGATGTAGGGCTTTTTACACCTGAGCCGAGTGGGCCTCATACTGTTAGAGTTATATCAAACTTTTATGGGACCAGAGGACTTAGTACTTATTCAGCGAAATATGGAGTAGGTGATCGACATGTATTGGGGACTGAATGGATACTTCCTAACGGTGAAGAATTAAAGTTAGGTTGTTTTGCTCATCCAATGGACGAAAATTCATCAAATTGGGAGCATGCACCAGGTCCCGATTTAAGTGGGCTTGTAATGTTTGCGTTCGGAGATTTGGGAATATGTATCAAATCTAAAGTCAAATTGTATCCAAAAATGGACGGGCAAGGTGGGGCTCCTGATAGTTATATTTATGTGATTGGGCCATTGGAAAATGTATTTCAGGCACTTGTCGAATTAGGAAAATGGGGTTATTCTAACAGTTTTATTATGAGATGGCCTTATATTGCAATGATGTTCGGTAGAACCCAAGAAGAAAGTCAAATAATGATGAAAAAGCCAGCTTTTGGTGCTATGTTAACAATTGTTCTGGAAGGTACAGAAAGAAGAATTAAATTCCATCAAAAAAGAATTAAAAAAATTTGTAAGGATATTCCAAATGTTAGTGTTGTAAAAATGGAAGACGTTCAGAGACCAATGATCGATATTACAGACCCAACAAAAAATTATCTTACTCCTGTAAAAGAAAATACCCGATATTTAATTGATTTTATGTTTATGAGTGCTCGTGCATTCCGAGTTCATGGAGCATTTGGTGGAAATACTCCTTTTCTACCCACAGAAGAAGCCTATAATATTTTTAAATACAGCGAAGCCTCCGCTAAAGAACTTGCAGAGCGACCTGAAGAAATAGCTTGCTATTTTCAACCGATAGATGATTTACATTATGGATGTCAAGAAATGGACTTATATTGGGATCAATTCGACCCATTAGATTCAATAAAAGCTT
>CAZYEE010000034.1:0-20082 GCA_964646355.1 uncultured archaeon
AAGCTTTAAAGAAAAAAATAACTAATCAATTTTTAAAATTCATTTTAATGAAAATATTTATGATTTTATTTTTGGTGGAGGTATAAATACTTTCCTTAGTCCTTCTAAAAGTGTGATTGCATGTTCTGGACAGAAATGTGCACAAACTCCACAACCTATACATCTATCTGAGTTTACCTGAGCCTTGTCATCATCGTTTAATGAAATAGCGTCCATTGGGCACCGCTCTACACATGTACCACATCCAATACAGATTTCTTGGTTCACTTGAGACAAATAGTTAGTCGAGTTTATTATTGGGATTGCGCCCATTCTCCATAAATTAAATGTATCACAACAACATTTACAGCAATTACAAATAGAATTCTCGTCTCTATATATATCGGATGCGTTATGAAATGCTTTATGGACTAATCCCGCTTCTTCAGCTTGTTTCATTATTTTTATAGCCTCTTCTTTGGTCACTCTTCTACCAAACCCCTGTTCGATAACATGCCTTGCGGACTTACCAAAGGTAAAACAAACTTCCATTGGAGCATCTATTTTGCATGGCTGTCCCAGCATTTTTCTGTATTGACGGCAGAAACAATTTCCTACTGCAATGTCATCAAATTTATTTATAATTTCCTCTACAGTCTGAGCTGGAAGGATCTGTTCACCCACTTCCATTGATTTATTTATTTCAATTGTTGTACCATCTTCTGTTTTATAAAGTGGAACTGTCCTATCAACTGGTGGTTGAGATGCAAAAGCTGGCACAATGGTATCATAGCCTTCTTGGATTTTTGCGGCAAATTCTTTCATATATTTTTCGTAAAGTTCTGCAATCTTCCTAATTCGTTCACGTTCTTTCTCGTCGTCTGGCAATTTCTGCATAAATTGATATTCAAAAGCTCCTATCATTACTATAGGCATAAGTCTGTAAACCATAAATCCTTTTGAAGATGGTTGGTTGAACATAAATCCTTTTTTAGCCAATTTTTTAGCTCTTCTATCGATTTCTTCTTCTGATAAGTTTTTTAATTTTGATTTTAATTGGTCCATAGTCATTGATTGTTTAAACTTAAAAGCTTTTATGAATTCCAAATCTTCGTCATCCAGATAAAATTTTAATATTTCAATTAATGTATCAGTAATCGGGAATGGCATCATCCCTGCTTTTACTATAATTTTAGCTGCATCTTTGTATTTCTTATCTGTATCACTATTACTTTTATCGCTACTCATTTAATTACCTCTTTATTAATCTTTGTATAATAATTCATCTCAATACAGTTTATATTAATATTTTTTATTAGATATAATTATCCATTTTTAGAATTTTAATAAAATTTTTTCTGTTATTTAGGTGAATTTCGATAATAATTCGAATTCTTTTAGGATAATATAGAATTTAATCTTTATTATTAATATTATAATTATATTGAAAGTTAGAATTATAAGAATTTCTGAACTAACAAAATGATTTATTAAATAAAGATTTTGATAGATTTTCTAATCAAATTTATTGTAATCAATTTTTTAATATTTTTATTTTTAATAATGTTAGAAATTTTCTCACATCTTTCAATATTGTAGATTTATAATAATTCAAGTTCGTATTTATTGACAAGAATTAAATGTCTATGATTCAGATTTTTTAGTATCAATTTCAGTTTTATTTTATTGAAATTATTAAGTTGGTAAGAATATAAACTGGATAAATTTCGAGAATATCATTCATATTAATTTAGTTATGGAATGAATCGATTTGAAAGCGCTTGTAACTGGAGCAAATGGGTTTATAGGAAGTAATCTAGTAAGAGAATTATTAAATAAAAATATTGAAGTCAAAGCACTTATATTAAAAGGAACCAATGAGAAATTTTTGAATGGATTAAATGTTTTGAAAATATACGGTGATGTTACAAAACCCAAGACAATTGAAAATATAATGAAAGATGTTGATGTAGTCTATCATCTTGCCGCTATACCTTCAGATTGGTGGAATAAATCTATAATGGAGGTAAATTATAACGGCACTAAAAATATACTGGAAGAAGCTATTAATTCTGGAGTTAAACGTTTTATTTTTATGTCAAGTCTGGTGGTTCACGGATTCAAGAATTTCCATGATGCAGATGAAAATACACCGATAATTGATCTTAAAAAAGCAGGTAGACCTTATACTAAATCAAAGATTTTATGTGAAAAATTATTGAATGAAAATAAGGATAAAATTGAAATAGTAATAATAAGACCTGGATTTACCATATTTGGTCCAAACGATATTATGACCTCTTTTGAAATCTGTAATACCTTAGAAACAGGGAGTTTGCCTTTTCTGAATCATGGTAAAGCCAAGATGTGTTATTCTTATGTTGAGAATTTGGTTAACGGATTGATTTTGGTAAGCAATCATAAAAAAGCAGCAGGGGAAACTTTTATTTTATGTGATGATAAACCTCAATATATTTCGTTTTATGAATTCATAGATACTATATGTAAGGAATTAAATGTAAAAACCCCGACTACATCTATTCCATATGCACTCGCATTCCCAATAATTAGCTTATATGAAAATATTTGTAGAATATTCCGAAAGAAAAAGGCACCTAAACTTACTACATATCGTTTAAGAGTAGCAAAATATAACTTGTGTTTTAAGTGTGATAAAGCTAAAAAATTGTTAAATTATAATCCAGAAATTGATTTTAATGAAGCAATTAAAAGAACTGTAGATTGGTATAAAAAATACATTAATAAATAGTTAAATTGAATATTAATTGATCAATTTAAATTCAAAAAATTATTTTTAATTTAATTAAAAATTAATCATCCTTTTTTACATTCATATAATGAGAAATTCATGGGTGTTATAAATGGCAGATAGTAAATCAACAAAAAATTTACCTCTAAAAGATACATTTTCAATAGTTACTGGTGGATCACAAGGAATAGGTAAATCAATTTCTAAAGAAATAGCAAAACTTGGCGGAAATGTTTGTATAATAGCAAGAAGGCAGGAAATCTTAGAAAAAGCGGTTGATGAGATAAAAAAAGTTGTTGCTTCCAATGAACAAATAGTCGAGATGATATCCTGTGATGTAACGGATTATGACAAATTAAAGTCGTCAATAGATAAATTTATTGAAAAATATGGAATTCCTTATTATCTAATTAATTGCGTTGGACAAGCTTATCCTAAATATATCCAAGATTTGACCGTTGAAGATTTTAAAAAAGGAGTCAATATCAATTATTTTGGAGTTCTTATTCCAATTTTGGTAATGCTTCCCTATTTTATTGAAAATAGTGAAAAACAGCTTAAAGAATTAGGAATTAAAAAATGGAAAAAAAATCATTATGGACATATTATTAACTTATCTTCAGAAGCTGGATTTTTAGGACTTATGGGGTACAGCACTTATTGTCCACCAAAATTTGCTTTAGTTGGTCTATCTGAATGTCTAAGACATGAATTAAAACCATATCATATAAATGTATCCGTTGTTTATCCGGTTGATACAAAAACTCCCGGTTATGATTTTGAAAACCAGACTAAACCTGAAGAGTTAAAAATGATTACGGCGATTGCCGGTCTAATGGATCCGGATAAAGTTGCAGAGATTGTTATGAAAAAGGTGCTCAAAAAGAAATTTAATATATTTTTAGGTAGCGCTGGCTTTCATTACTGGATAAAAAGACATTTACCAGGACTTGCATTTAGTATATTGGACGATGAATTGAAAAAAGCTCGTAAAAAAATAGGTAAATATACTGAATATTAATATTCTTTATTTTTTTAAAAATCTTATTCCATATTTATGCTCTTTTTTATTTTCTTTAAGAAAAATTAATATTATTATAGAACTTATTATGCTAAATAAACCTAATACTTGAAATGCAAAAGAATAACTTATTGATAACATAAAATATGCCATAAATGGGCCTATCATTCCACCTATACTTCTTGAAGTATTATTTATTCCCATTCCTTGTCCAAATTTTCTATGATCTGAAATATCTTTAATAATTGCAGTAGTACTTGATATAATCCCTGCATACGAAAAACCTATCAAAAATTGGTTTAGTATTATTTCAATAGGTTCATCTAAAAAGGAATAAAATATTGAATTCAGTCCTGAGCCTAATATACTTAAAAATAATATTACTTTACTTCCATATTTATCTATGATATATCCTAGCGGTATTATAAATACACATTGCATTATCATATTTACAGAAAGTATTAGACCTTTCACACTAGCTGTAAACTTTAGTTCGTATTCCAGATAATTCGGGAGAAGACCTACAACTGCTCCTTGAGAACATAAAAATCGTAAAGAAACGCAAATTACTAATAAAATTATAATACTATTATAATTTTCATGTTGTGCCTTAAAATAATTCTTATTTCTTGATGTTCGTTTATTATTTTCATCTAAATACTCTTTATATATTTTTATTTTACCATTCTCACCCCTATTAATCATATTTACACTTTTGATTTTATCACTTTTTATAAAACTAATTGGTATTAAACTGAAAAATGCAATAATACTCAACCATATAAATACATTATTAAGTTCATAAATTTGTTGAATATAACCCCCAAGAATCGAGCCAATTGCCCATCCAAAACTAAACATACTATTAATTATAGATGCATGTCTTCCAGATGCCATTTGTATTTCTAAATGAGTAAAAAAAGCTACACATAAAGGAGTCCATAGTGAGTGGGCTAATCCAATCAGTGCTGATATTAATATCATTAATATATAATCATTTATGAAATAAATTGATAAATATAACAATGCCGTAAATAAAAAACCTATAATTATTAATCCTTTCCTTTTACCTATCTTATCCGAAATTCTCCCAAATAATACAGAAAAAATCATCGATAATAAGAAATAAATTGATACTAAAATCGGCGCAAGATATACTCCTGCTTTATTTAACAAATATATAAAGAATGCCGGCGAACTTATAGAAATAATAAGAGTCGAAACCAGCAAAAATTTACTATTATTTTTCAATTTAGCTAATCTCACTTTATTATTAAAATATTATTTAATATAACAGTAATTTAATATAACAGTAATTTAAAAATGAAAAATTCAATATATATATTACTGGATATATGTGAATGAATCTATATAATATCTAATTTATGATTAGATGACTTGAACGTTAAGAATTTATATTTAAAATACATTTATTTTATGGTTCAATAACTCAATTTTTTTTTTAATATAATTTATCACAGATTTATATTCCAAATTATTTACAATTTTTAACAAACATATCTAAAATAAATATTTAATATGATTGACATTTCAACGAGAAGAATTTCCCCAGTTCTGATATTATCAATATTATTTGCGATTAATTTAATATTAAAGTTTATTGGAATGTATTATAAATACTTGATCTAATTGAATATATTTATAGAATTACATCAATCCATGAATACTCCGTTAATTAATAAAATAGATTGTATATTTTTCTAAAGAATAAAAATCATAATGGTTAAATATCAAGAAACAATTTCTAGCATAAATTTTAAGTATTTCTTTAAATTTTGGTTGGAATTACAAATTATGATAATAGATATTTATGTTGAATTTATAGATGGACTCAAATTTTTTTTAATTATTAATTTAATGAAATAAAAACTTTTTATTAGTTGATGACTAAATAGAATTAATAAAAAAATTGGTGTAATAAAAATGTCTCAGATTAACATAAGTCAGATTTCCTCAGATGGTCTTCAATGGGAAATCAAGAAAACAGGAAAGATGAAAGTTTCTGTCCGTATTTACGCCAGTAAAGAGCTACTTGATAAGATGAATAAGGATAGAACTTTACAACAAGCTATAGAAGTGGCTCAATTAAATGGCATAAAAAAATTTGCCGTGGTCTTGCCAGATGGTCATCAAGGATACGGATTTCCTATCGGTGGAGTAGCAGCCACATCTATTGATGAGAATGGTGTTATTTCACCGGGAGGAGTAGGTTATGATATAAACTGTGGAGTCAGAGTTATCAGGACCAACCTCAATGTAAAGGATAATGTACCCATTAAACAATTAATTAATCGGATGTTTGAGCTAGTACCTTCAGGACTTGGTTCCAAAGGAAAGATCCGCGTTTCATATAAAGAATTAGATGAAGTCTTGAAATTGGGCGCTAAATGGGGAGTTGAAAACAATTATGGTTGGGAACGTGATTTAGAGTATATCGAAGAGAATGGTCAGATGCCCAATGCGGACCCTTCTGTAGTTTCATCAAAAGCAAAGCAACGTGGTCTACCCCAAATAGGAAGTCTGGGCTCTGGAAACCATTTTTTAGAAATTCAAAAAGTTGATAAAATTTACCAACCAGAGATCGCAAAAAAGTGGGGAATCTATGAAGAGGGCCAAATTACTATCATGATACACACTGGGAGTCGTGGTTTTGGACATCAAGTCTGTTCTGACTATCTCAGGATCATGGAACGAGCAATGCCAAAATATAATATCAGACCTCCAAACCGTGAATTGGCAGCAGTACCTATCAAATCCAAAGAAGGTCAAGACTATCTCAAAGCTATGGCATGTTCCATCAATTACGCATTCAATAACCGTCAATTAATTACACATTGGACAAGAGAAGCATTTGAATCTGTATTAAGAACATCAGCTGAAGATCTTGATCTTAATATTATATATGGAGTGGCTCATAATATCGCTAAAATTGAGGAACATATTATTGATGGTAAAAAAATGAAAGTTTGTGTCCATCGAAAAGGAGCTACCAGGGCATTTCCTCCAAAACATCCCGCACTACCCTCCGCATATAGATCTACTGGTCAACCAGTCTTATTACCTGGTTCAATGGGTTCAGCTAGCTATTTATTGGTAGGTACACCCAAATCTATGGAGTTAACTTTTGGTTCAACCGCTCATGGAGCAGGTAGAAATATGAGCCGAGCACAAGCAAAACGCACTTTCTGGGGTGAAAATGTAGAACGTGATATGCTTAAAAGTGGTACTTATGTTAAAGCTCAAAGTAAAGTCGTATTGAGCGAGGAAGCTCCCCTAGCATATAAAAACATCGATAAAGTAGCAGACGTTTCTCATAAAGTTGGCATCGCCACTAAAGTTGTTAGATTGGTTCCTATCGGTGTAACAAAAGGTTAAAATACTTTAAAAAACCCAAAAACCCAAAAACCCAAAAAAAACTAAAATTTTTTCATTTTTCTTTAACATAATCCTTAAGGGGTTTTATCTCATAGCCTTCCTTTTTTAGATTTTTAATAATTTTTTTCAATCTATTAAGAAATGGCTTACCTGTATTTATCCATCTATCAAGTCTTGCTAAATAATAAAAAAAATTGTAATCTGGTCTTAATTGTTTAGCCAGTCCCCGAACATTTATAGCTTCCCAGGGATGTAAATAGAAAATCTTAATTTCATCTTTTGATCTTCTAAATAACCATGGAAATATTTTGTCTCCCATTGGAAATCTAAAAAATACATTTGGAAACATAACTATAAACTCAAAATCCTTATCTATATAATTTATCATTTTATAATGATTCATTCTGTAAGTTCCAATGGAGGAATCATAAATAAATCCTAAATCCTTTAATTTTAATAGTAATTTCAAGTCTATATCTAAATAAGGTGCCCTAAAACCATAAACTTTTTTTCCAATCAAATCTTCTGTATACTTTTTAACATTCATTATCTCCAAAATTATTTCATCATTTACTTTATTGAGCCTTTTATGGTCATAACTTCCATGTATTCCGATTTCATGCTTAATACTTATCTCCTTTATCAAATTTGGAAATTTTTTGACAATCTCTCCAGTTGTAAAAAAAGTAGCTTGGACTTTTTCTGAATCAAAGATGGAAAGAATTTCAGGAAGACCATATTTTATACCATAAAATGTGTCTGTTATAACGTCTCTTTCAAGATCTACTGTTAATGCAATTTTCATTTAGTGTTTCTCTTCCTTTTCATATTACATTTTTTTATAAAATCTAAAGAAAAAAAATCAATTTAGACGAGAGCTATTGATTTATTTATTATTAATCTATACTTGGAATTACAAAATCTGTATTATTGGGAAGTAGTGCCTTCTTATTCAAAATTTCCAAGGATTTCAACTTATTACATGCATTTTTTAAGTGTAATAATATAACCGAGTCCGCACTGCTGCTAGAATCTAATATGCATATTATTAATGACTGGTCATTTATATTCGTAATTATTATTTTTCCTTTTTGGTTTTTTATCAGCATTTGCTGCATCATACCTTGCTCAAACATGCCTGATGTTTTTTCTGATAATAAATAGATACTTGCCGCTAGTGCTGAGATCTTATTCTCCATTTCATCATTGATTTTTCCAGATTTCCTATCATATGAAGAAATTGGAAGCCCATTCTGATCTACTATAACTACTTGTAAGATATTTGTTGATTCTACTAGATTTTTCAATATTTGTTTTATCTGTTCTAATTCTTCCGTCAATTAGAATCACTTTTTATTTTAGATATTTTTTAATAACCAAATGATAATAAAGTTTTTAATAATTATTCTTAAATATTTATCAAATTTATTCAAATAAGTGTACTATTTAAATAAACTAAATTAACGGAGAAAAATGCAAAATACACGTGATATTTTAAATACCTTCCTAAACCTTATTAAAGATGAAATAGATTCGGAAAATCTCAGCCTACTGGTAAGTATCGAATCTTTATTAAAAAGAGCCGATTTCAGAAAAAAATATTATCGACTTAAATTATGGAAGGCATTAACTGAATTAGGCAATGCAAATCCGTCAATAAAAGAGTCTATAGAAAATTTGTTAACTGATCTAGCTGATCGCTGGGAAAAAACACTCACTAAAGCTCTTGATAATGGATTACTTAATTCATAGAAAGTTTATTCTTAAAATCTCGTTTGAAAAAAATCTATTTTTTTAATAATCTCTCATAATTTTAAAATTCTACTATATATAGCTTATAAGCTTAAATATCCATAACAAATCTTAGACAAACTCCCTTATCTTTTTCTATTATTTCCATAAGACTATATGTCGCTGCTTTAATTCCAACTTTTGAGATATGTTTGTCTGAATTATATTCTTCCCCCCATAATACCCCTTTTAATTTAACCTTACCATCTTTCCTTTCTATTATTATCTTTATTTTTCGAAATAATAAAGCAGTTGTATCAAAAATAAATAATAATTCATCTAAATAATCATATAAGAGTGATTTTATATCCTCTGACTCCAATTCTATTTCATACTTTTTTTTTGGATCAATTGAACCCAAATCAGTCATTGTATCGTATATTGCCATCCCAGCTTGTTCAAATGCTTCCGACAAATTATTACCACATGCTTCTATATATACATCTGATTTATGATCCAAAAATTTATAGCCAACTTGCATTTTTATCTCTTAATTAATTATGTGATGATAATATATAAATGAACTCACATATTTAATTATTGAATAATTTAATAATACTTATATACAATTTAAATAGTTATACCGAAAACTTTTATATATTTAGATATAAAAAATCAAATTAAACCTAATTAATTACAATTAATAATGCCAGGGTAGCCAAGTGGACTACGGCGCAGGCCTTGAGTATGAGATCAGGCAAGTCTGTGACACTTTGTGTCGCGTGAGTTCGAATCTCACCCCTGGCGTCCATAATTCTATTTTTTTTAATTTAGTTAAATCTATACTCACCCATAATTCTCTTTAAATAATTTTTTAATTTCATATCTAAAAAATTAGGATTGGTCATTCTATTTATTTGTTATCTACAAAAATAATATTCCAAATTTGTTTCTTGTTTATTTTACTATATTTATTTACCAATAAAACTGTCTAAAGTCATCTGTCTCGATTTTAAGCTTTTATAAGTCCTTGAAATTTCTTCTATATCTTCAGCCACATTTTCTAAAATTCCATTTTTAATAAAAAAATATTCCAACTTATAAGTATCAATCGGTGGAAATTCCAATTCAATTTCAATTTTCTCTTTAGTCTTGAAAAATTGTCTTATTTTTTTATAATTAAAATCTTCTATGTATTTATTTTCTATCATGTTTTCAATAGATCCATGTTCTTTTATCTGTTTTAAAGCATGTTTTGGACCGAAACCCTTTATTTTTATATCAGGAAAATAGTCAATCCCCATTAGAATGTTTATATCCAAAAATTGATCAAAATTTATTCCATATTTCTTCAATAATTTATCTATAATTAATAGTTGAAGTGTATCATTGTCCAAATTAAATTTTCTGAGCATTACGGGTATTTTAAATAAAAGACAGTTATAATCATCAGTTATAATACCAAACGCCTTTTTCTCACTAATTAATTTAGTTGATAACCGAAACATATCTACTGAAATAAAAAAAGCACATAACCCACAATTTCTCACAATATTTATAAAGTTTTCTACTATTTTTTCGTATTTTGAGTAGTGTTTATTAAAATAATTCTCCAATTTGAGGTCTTCATTAATATCCTTGGAATTTTTAAAGTTGATTTCATTAATATCGACATATTCAATTACCTTGTATTTTTCAATTATTTTGATGGTTTCAATTATTCTGTTCATATTTTCCTTACTCAATTTTGCTGCGTTTTTATCCTCAAAAATAAAAATAGATTTTATGCCCTTCTTTATTAAGAAATTGATAAATTTTAGTAGAAAAATATAATGTGCTAAAGGCAACCCCTCATTATTTGTATATACTTTTCCCAGATACCTATATCTACTCAATGCGTATTTTAAAAAAAAATTTCCATCAATAATAATTGTTTTTCCTCTAAGGTTGTCAAAATGAACTATTTCAAGTCCGGGCTCGGCTAAATATTTTAATTTTCGTCCCATTATGAAGTACCTACATTTAATTCTATTAATATTATACAACAAATTGTGATTTGAATTTTGTGTTAAAATATCTCATAAAATGATCACGAGAATAAGCAATTTTGAAAATTTTTGTAATTTGTATGTAGATCAAGCATTTTTTTACCTGATTTGATAATGAAATTTGGCATCTATTCGAATCATTGATTATTTAAAATTTTTTAAGACCTACCGGATATTAGATTTAGGCTGCTGGATATAATTTTTATTTAAGAGAATTATTCATATTAATAATTAAAATATTTTAAAAATTTTTTATTTTTTCATCAATTCAAGTGCTAAAATCTTAAATGCTTCTTCAATATTTTCTGATGTTTTAGCTGAAGTTTCTATATATTTGCAGCCAAATTCTTCTGCTTTTTTTCTTGCTATTTCGCTTGGTACTTTTCTCAAATCTTTTAGATCAATTTTGTTTCCTACCAGAATCACTGGAATTCCATATGTATAACTATTAATCTCTTTATACCACTTATCTAGATCCTTAAATGAATCGTATCGCGTAGTATCGAATAATAATAACGCACCCTGCGCCCCTGAATAATATATTTTCCTCATCATTCTCCATCTATCCTGCCCTGCTAAATCCCATATCTGAAAATGTATTAATTCATCATCTATCCAATAATCATTCCTTACTATATTTACTCCTAATGTGGGCTTATATTCCGATATGAATAATGATTGAGCAAATTTCACAGTAGTTGATGTTTTTCCTACTCCTGCGTTACCTAGAATTAGGATCTTAAATGCATACTCATTTTTTGGTTTTTTCGTTTCAGGTTTTATTTTTTCCAGTTTCGGGATTGATAAATCAATCTCGACATTCCTTTTTATTTTTAAAATTTTTGTAACTACGTATGACGCATATGGATCAATTATACGTAAATCTGCATTCAAATCACAAATTAATGCAAGTACAAGATCATCTATCTGTCTAAATACAAATTTCCTGTCATCAGTACTTAATGAGGAGTTCATAAACAGTCCAGTCTCAAAATCTATTTTTATTTTCTCAGATATGAATGAAATTAGTGAAGTAGTTCCTCCAATCTCCTCTTCATCTAATGTATTATTCATCATTGCTGTTATTAAATTACCTTTATTATCAAATAGTATTGTAGCTTGGATAGTGTTCAATGCACTTATTAAATTTTCAAATAATTTATTGATCGCATCTATATTTATTTCTGACATATTTTATCACAATTACTTCTTTTGCCTTATGACCTATTATCTACTCACAATTTAAATTTATTTTAATTTAAATTTTCTCATAAATTTTATTCTTAAAAAATAACCAATTAAAAAAAATAAAATGGAAAATGATATCAAAAATATTGTTGATTTTTTTCCAATATATAGTGTTATTTTTCGTTTTATATGTGTTGAATACATTATTATTACCATAAATATCAGAATAAATGTGGTTAAAAAGCCTTCAAAATTAGGTATTTGAGATATACCTGCTAATGGATGATCGGGACTATTATCAAATGAAATTGACACTTATTTAATGAATTGAAAAATCGAATTTATTTGGAACTATGGATGTCTAGATAAAAATAGAAATAAGTTGAATAATTCAGATGAAAAAATAACTTAAAATAAAGAATAATTTACAAAATAGAAAAAATTTAAATGATTAAAAAAAAATTATATGATATGAAAGGTTATAAAATAATTTAAGACTATAAAAAGCAAGTTTCGATATTATCGGGCAAAATACTACATTATGTTAGAAAATTTTATATAAATTCGGAATAAAATCCCAAAAAATAAGATATAAATTTCAGAAGTTAAATATCTCTAGAAAATATTAAAAATAATAATTAAATAGTTAAATTAACAACTCATTTTAACGGAGTTAAACCAATGACTACCGAACTGAAAGAAAAGAAAGAAATAGCCGCTAACGTCTTTTATGCATTGTTAACAGCTTTAAATGATATTATGGGGCAAGATGGTAAAAATAGTGTATTAAAATATGCGCGATTAGACCAGTACATAAACCAATGTATTCCACAGAATTTAACTCCTCAATCAACAATTGATTATAATACATTTCATGCTCTTTTAGAGTCTATGTTTACACTACTTGGATTTGGAACATCCGCAATTTTATTTGAAGCCGGTCGAAAATGGCTCATATATTTGATGCCTTTTGGGCTATCATTAAAAGAAATGATAATAAAACTTGAAAATTGGATAGGGGGAAAATGGAGCTATACCAAAGAAGGAGATACAGAAATCGTAACTGTTCATGAGTGTCCAATATGTTTTAATTTTAAGTCTACTACTGGAAAACCACTCTGTCATATTATTAGCGGAGCTTTAAGTAAAATTAAAGAGTCTGAAACTGGCGATAGATACGAGGTTATCGAAGATAAATGTATGGCGCTTGGACATGATTGCTGTGAATTTAAAATAATAAAAAAATTAAAATTCAATGTTAATGAATTTCTAAAGGAGTGAGGAGAGAAAATGAGTAATGAACCGAAGCACCGTTATGTTTTTAAGGTTGTTGTAATTGGTGACGGGGCAGTAGGGAAAACTTCATTAATAAATCGGTTTGCAGAACAAAAATTTATAAAAGAATACAAACCTACGCTAGGTACTAATATTGTAATTAAAGAAATTGAAGAGGATGGAAATAGTATTCGACTATTATTATGGGATATTGCAGGTCAGCAAAAATGGCGAGATGTACGGCATCTATATTATCAAGGTGCTTCATCTGCAATCTTAGTATTTGATGTTACACGACCTGAAACTTTTAATAATATTCCAAATTGGTTTGAAGATTTAATAAAACATTCAGGGGACATCCCTCGTGTTCTTATTGCAAATAAAATTGATTTAGTAGATATTAGAAAAAAGTCAACAGAAGAGATACAAGAAATGGCTAAAAGAGTTAATGCGAAATTTTTTGAAACATCCGCAGCTGATGGAACCAATGTATTAGACGCATTTTTATATTTAGCAAGGTTAATGATCAAGAAAGAATAATTATAACGCATTCAACCATAATAACAATTTTATTATCCATAATAACTATGAAATAATTAACAGTTGCTCTAATTATTTTGTAAGATTAAAAAATAACCTTTTAAAATACATAAACTCATTCGGTTCATAATAAATTTAAAAGTTATAGGGAATAAAAATTAAATTAAATTCTAAGTGATAAATTAACATTGCAATTTGCAAATGTATAATAAGAGATTTAGCATGATTTTAATTGTTTAAAATAAATTATTGGTTATAATATAAATATCTGGGATTTTTAATCTTCAACATTGATGCTATTTTTTATTATTCGTTATACAAAAATTTTAAATTCATTAATTAAATAAATAAAATGCATTATCATTACATTTATAAATCACCATTAAATCAAAATCGTAAAGATTTTTAGGTTTATAAAAAATTAAGAATTACATTTATGGTAAATAATTTTGATATTTCTCGATAAAAACAGTAAAATAATTCGCAATTGATTAAAATTATAGGAGATCTTCAATGACAGAGAATTATAGACATATTATTCGTATCGCAGGAACAGATTTAGACGGATCAAAAAAAGTAGGCTATGCTCTTGTTAAGATTAAGGGTATTGGTATAAGAATGGCGCATGTTATATTGAAAATAGCTGAAATAGATCCAAATATTCGGTTAGGTTTTCTATCAGATAGAGATATTAAAAAGATTGAGGATATTTTGAAAAATCCTAGAAATTATCCAATTCCTCCTTATTTAATGAATAGACAAAAGGATATAAAATATGGATATGATACACAACTTATTGGTTCTGATTTAGTCCTTGTCCATAAAGCTGATATTGATCGTTTAAGAAGTATCAAATGTTATAGAGGAATTCGACATGCTTTAGGATTAAAACTTAGAGGTCAAAGGACTAAAAGCAACGGCAGAAAAGGTGCTGTTGTTGGTGTATCAAAACGAAAGAAAAAATAAACCAAATTAATTTATATTTATCAAAGGTAATAATGTTGGTGGATAGTTTTGGGCGATCCTAAAAGACAAAGAAAAAAATATTCAAAGCCTTCGCATCCATGGGAAGCAGAAAGGTTAAAAGAAGAGTTAGTATTAGTTGGACAATACGGATTAAGAAATAAAAGAGAACTTTGGAAACATCAAACAACGCTCAGGCGTTATAGAAGAAGAGCAAGAAATATTAGAATAATGACAGAAGATAGACAAAAAAAAGAAACCGAATTGCTAATAAAAAAACTACATAGGCTTGGACTTTTACCCGAAAATGCTACAATTGATGATGTCCTCCGCCTTTCGATCCACGATTTACTCGAAAGACGACTCCAGACAATTGTTTATAAAAAAGGACTAGCACGAACTCCATATCAAGCAAGACAATTTATTGTTCATGGACATATAGCAATCAGTGGTCGGCGTGTAACTACTCCAGGTAGAATTATTACTATCGAGGAAGAGCCAAATATCACATACAGCCCTAATTCTCCTATTAATAAAAATCCTGATCATCCAGCAAGGATAAAAACTGCAGTTTCTTAATTTAAGTCTAATAATTTAATTTATAATAAATAAAGGTGATTTATTTTAATGTCAAATGAATCTTCTGAAGAGGAGAAAAAAGCCGAAGAGAATAAAAAAGAAGACAATTTAAATGAAGAAAAAGAGAAAATACAAATAAAAGAAGAAAAAACCAAAGAAGAAAAAACCAAAGAAGAAAAAACTAAAGAAGAAACATCTGAAATTAAAAAAGAAGAAGATAAATCAGATGAAAAATCAGAAATAAAAGAAAAAAAGGAAGAAAAAGTAGAACCAAAAAAGAAAGTCAGAAGGAAACAGAAAAAGCTTTGGGGAATTGCTCATATTTATTCTTCATATAATGATACAATTGTTACAATAACCGATATAACTGGCGCCGAAACTCTGGCAAGATGTTCAGGTGGGATGGTCGTAAAGGCGGATAGAGAAGAATCAAGTGCATATGCTGCCATGCAAGCTGCATTTAGGGCTGCAAAAGAATTAAAGGATAAAGGATATACTCACATACATATTAAAGTAAGAGCGCCAGGTGGAAATGGCCCAAGAACTCCGGGGCCAGGTGCGCAAGCTGCAATCCGGGCATTAGCTCGATCAGGATTAAGAATTGGTAGAATCGAAGAGGTCACACCTATTCCACATGATGAATGCCGAAGAAAAGGTGGCAGAAGAGGAAGAAGAGTCTAATACTCTTTTATATTTATGATCTTTTATTCTTATATGGATAATAACATTATAAGAATATAAAATGCTTAATAAATTTCTGTCGAAATTAATTTCCAATAAAAATCTTTTATTAAAGTCTCTTGAAAAAAGAATATAAATTATAAGATGATTTTGTATGTCTATTAAGATAATAGAACAATCTGAAGATGGTTTATTTTTGAAGGTTTTAATCGAAAACTTTCCAAAGGAATTTGTTAATGCACTCCGTAGAATAATCCTATCTGAAGTTCCAACCATGGCAATTGAAGACGTGTGGATTGTTAAAAATTCAACTCCTCTCTATGATGAAATTATTGCACACAGATTAGGTCTCATTCCTCTAGAAACAGATATAGAATCCTACGTTTTACCTGAGGAATGTCAATGTGGTGGGAGAGGTTGTCCTATGTGTCAAGTATCATTATCATTGGATAAGCAATTAGATACATTATCCACTAAACCTGAAGAAGGGGATGGACTAATTGTTTATTCTACGGATTTAGTTTCGGAAGATGAGAAAATTAAACCAGCAGTCAAAGTTCCTATTGTAAAATTATTACCAGGGCAATCCTTAGTTCTTGAAGCCAGGGCTCAACTTGGGAGAGGAATGGATCATGCAAAATGGCAGCCTGTTGGGACTTGTACCTTTAAATATATGCCTGAAATCAATTTACGTTCAGATTTATGTGAATTATGTCGAGAATGTGTAGAACTCTGTCCTCGTAATATTCTTGAATTTGTTAGCGAACCATTCCAATCTATAGCAATCAATGATATAGAAAACTGTACCATGTGCAAGGTTTGTGAAGAGGTCTGTGAGTTTGGTGCTATTAATATATCGTGGCACGATGATATCTTTATATTTACAATTGAAAGTACGGGTGCATTAAAAGCCACTGAAATTTTAACCAAAGCGATCGAGATTCTAAAAAAGAAAGGCGAAACTTTAATAGACAAATTAAATGAGGTTCTTCAATAAAAATAAGCAACTTACTAATTTATTAAGACCGCAATTAAAAGTAATACTTCAATTTTTAACACATAGACCTACTTTAAACAAAAATCCAAAAATTTTAAATGATTTAAATGACAAAATTTTTAAACTATAAAGAATCTCAAATTTTAAAAATGAATTAAAATTATAATTGTAATATTCTCATAAGATTTTCAATTTCTATTATGTAATATTTTACTTAAGAATTCAAACATATTTTTAAATATAAAAAGAAAAAATTTTTTAAAATTTCATGAATTCTTTAAAATATCATTAAAATTTCATAAGAACTTGCCCCATTCAAATCAAGAAAAAAGATTTACAGATTTTAAAAAAAGTTATGTTCATAAAATCTATCTGAATTAAAAACCAAGAAAAAAGTGAAATGTTAAATGAAATTAAAAACAAAAACAACTAATCCGAATTATAAAAAATTAATAATGACTCTCTGGAAATCCAAGAGACGTGCTTGGCGTGAAGTTGTAAAATGGTTGAATAGACCTAAGAGACGTAGAGTATCGGTTAATCTAAATCAAATAAATAGAAACACTAAGGAGAATGATTTAGTTGTGGTACCTGGTAAAGTATTAGGCTTAGGTGAGATTAATCATAAATTACAATCAATTGCGGCTTATTCCTTTTCAGAATCTGCTAAGAAAAAAATTATGGATAAGAATATTAAATTAGAAACAATTGAAGAATTATTTATGAGAAATCCTGAAGGTAAAAATATTAAAATTATTATATAAAAAGAGTATAGGTTAAAAGTTTATGACGCAATATACTGTAATTGATGCAAATGACTTAATTCTCGGTAGAATGGCTTCCATAGTCGCAAAAAGGCTTCTTCTTGGCGAAAAAATTGCCATTGTAAATGCAGAAAAAGCTGTAATTTCAGGAAAATATAGTCAAATAGTCAAATCAAGGAAAGAAAAACTAAAAATCAGAAGCCTTAGAAATCCAAGAAGAGGTCCATTCCATCCCAGACGTCCTGATAGGATAGTTAGACGAACAATACGAGGTATGCTCCCATGGAAAAAACCTCGTGGAAAGAAAGCTTTCCACAATCTGAGAGTTTATATTGGAGTACCTGACCAATTTCAATCTGATAAAATTAAATTTGAGACAATTAAGGAAGCCTCCGTTTCCAGACTAAAAGAAACCTTCATACGAGTTGGTGATTTAGCTATTCAACTTGGAGGTAATTATGAATAATTAAATCAAATCAATGATTAAATATATGGAGATTGTTTTTATGCCAAAAATTGTTTTAACATCTGGAAAAAGAAAAACTGCTATAGCTAGGGCGACAACACGAGAAGGTAAAGGTAGAATAAGGGTCAACAAGGTTCCAATTGAGATTATTGAGCCTGAACTTGTTCGAGAAATAATGATGGAACCTTTATATTTAATCGATGATGAATTAAGAAATAGTATTGATATTAATATTAAAGTTAAAGGCGGCGGAAGAATGGGGCAGGCACAAGCAGTCGCTATTGCCATAGCTCGTGCTTTAGTCCAATGGTTTGATACACCAGAAATTAGAAATATTATCACACAATATGATAGGACTTTAATTGCTGGAGATTCCCGACGTAAAGAACCTAAAAAATTTGGAGGCCCATCCGCCAGAGCTCGATTCCAAAAGAGCTTTAGATAATGGTGATTAAATGATTATTCCTATTAGATGTTTTACATGTGGTAAAGTTATTGCAGATAAATGGGAAATTTATGAAGAACGTGTAAATAAAGGTGAACATCCCAAAGATGTACTCGATAGCCTTGGGCTTAAAAGAATTTGTTGTCGTCGTATGCTCATTACATTTAAAAATTTAATAGATGAGATTAGCAAGTTTGAAACTACAACTCAATAAAATTATAATAAGAAAATTTTAAATAACTTGTAATTGTTCCCTTAAATAACATTATTGATGAATGATGAAAGGCTTTATTGCCTAGAAAGAAAAAGGTGATTTAAAGAGTGTCGATGTTTGATAAGTTTAAAGTCTCTGAAGATTTAGAAAAAATGGCACTTGATGTTCTTGAAGTTGCAAGAGATACCGGAAGAATAAAAAAAGGTATTAATGAAACCACTAAGGCAATCGAAAGGAACCAGGCGAAACTTGTCTTTTTTGCAAGTAATGTCCAGCCTCCAGAAATAGTAATGCATCTTCCACCTCTATGCTCAGAAAAAAAGATACCCTTTATAGTAGTTTCTGATAAAAAGAAATTAGGAAAACTATCTGGAATCGAGGTTGCAACCTCTTCTGTTGCAATCGTTGATCCAGGTGATGGAGCAAAAGTGTTGAAAGATCTTGTATCAAAATTAGCTTCCAAATAAATATGATTATAATTATAGCTCAAAATATTTTTAGGTGCATTAAAAATGGAAGAAGAAGCAGTACCTGCTGAAGTCATTGAGATTATCGGAAGGACCGGCACAACAGGTGAAATTACCCAAGTAAAGGTCAGAATTCTAGAAGGAAGTTCAAAAAATCGCATTTTAACAAGAAATGTGAAAGGACCGGTCAGATTAAAAGATATTTTAATGTTAAGAGAAACCGAACGAGAGGCTAAAAAAATTAAAGTTCCCTAAAAGGTGATTTAATGGTCCGTAAATATACATGTGCATTCTGCAATAAGGAAATTGAACCGGGTTTCGGATCTATGTATGTTAAAGCTGATGGTAAAGTTACTTACATTTGTTCTTCAAAATGCTATAAAAATTACTTTAAACTTAAACGAAACCCACGTAAATTAAAATGGACTAATTGGTAAATTTTAAATCTTTTCTTATTTTGGTATTTTTACCTATTTTTTGATAAGTAACTTTTATTTTTTAATGTGAATTTTCTGATATCAACTTATCTTTACAAAAGACCGACTTAAATTTTTTTCT